>NZ_JBFUMH010000016.1:0-57239 GCF_054049475.1 Microvirga sp. P5_D2
TCGCCAGCCTTGGACGCACGCGTAAGATCGTCCGGGGACCGAAGCCTGCAAAGATTCTGCGCAGCATAGGATCGAATCCAGATGTGATTGCAGAGGAGCCCACCACGGCCGGCTTGATCGCGACCCTGTCCGCGCTCGATCTCAGCGGCAGTTGCGTTGGTGTCCAACTCTATCCCGGAGGCGAGGATTTGCTGACGGAAGTTCTTAAAGGGGCGGGTGCCAAGGCCGATCCTATCCTGTGCTACCGCTATGCATCGGATGAAGAAGACGAGTGCGTTTCCCGTCTTATCGATGATCTTGTTACAGGCGACATCGAACTGATCGCTTTCACCAGCACTGCACAGGTACGTCGGTTGCAGGACGTCGCAAGACAGTTTGGTAAAACATCGGAACTCGATGCGGCCATGCAACGGGCCCTGATTGCCGCCGTCGGTCCCGTCACTGCGCAGGCTGTCGAGGAAGCAGGCTGGCCCGTTGCGGCGATACCGCAGGATAGCTTCCATCTCAAGCCAATGGTCTTTGCCCTGAGCAAGAGATTGGCAGGCAGCGTTCGCCCTATGCCTGATTGATGTTCTCGCCGGAAGTCCAAACGCCTCTCCTATCAGATCGAACGCACTGCTGATCCATGCAAATCGATCCAGATTTGTGCGGTTGAATGAAGATTGCGGATGTCTTTGTGCGAACGGTCACGGTGATCGTTTTACGATCATAAAGCTGATCACATGTTAGCCACCGTGCTTAAATTATCTCCTTGAGTAAAAATCGGGCACTCGATAATTTTTAAAAACAACGCGGGTCATGACAACGAAGTCAAAAGACCACGCTCGACCGTCTGGTCAAGGAAGATCAGACCGTTTTGCCTCTTATCTGGCACTACTCCGACAACGACGTCGCATGAATGGCTTGGATGCTGCGCACGCAGCACGTGGTCACTTCAGGCGGCGGTTTTGTGCTTGCGTTTCAGTGTCGAGAATTAGACGCCTCGAACCTTTACCTTCTCAGGGAGACTGGGATGCCCAATAAGCTGGTCGTCATCGGCAACGGAATGGCCGCCGGTCGTGTGCTGGAGGAGCTGTTTGAACGCGCTCCGGAAGCCTACGAGGTCACTATTCTTGGTGCCGAGCCGCGCGTGAACTACAACCGCATCATGCTCTCGCCCGTGTTGTCGGGTGAGAAAGCTTACGAAGACATCCTGATTCACGACGATACGTGGTACGAAACCAACGGCATCACTCTGCATCTCGGCAAGCAGGTCGTGCAGATCGATCGCAGTGTAAAGCGCGTTACCGCTGCGGACGGAACGACAGTAGATTACGACAAACTTCTGGTCGCGACCGGCTCCGTGCCGTTCGTGGTTCCGATTCCGGGCGCGAGCCTTCCAGGCGTGGTCACGTACCGCGATCTCGACGACGTCAATGCCATGCTCGCGGCGGCTCAAAGCGGCGGAAAGGCTGTTATCATTGGCGGCGGTTTGCTCGGCCTTGAAGCTGCGGCGGGCCTGCAGGCACAAGGCATGGACGTCACTGTGCTCCACCTCATGCCAACTCTGATGGAGCGGCAACTCGATCCATCGGCAAGCTATCTTCTGCAGCGTGCGATGGAAGAACGGGGCATTTCAGTCCGCTGCAAGGCCAATACTCACGCCATTCTCGGGGAGACCCACGTCACCGGCGTCAGGCTCGATGACGGCACAGAGCTTGACGCCGACATCGTGGTGATGGCCGTCGGCATCCGACCGAACGCGGCTCTCGCCAAAGAGGCAGGCTTGCAGACGAACCGTGGCGTCCTCGTCGGTGACGACATGCGCACGAGCGATCCCGATGTGTTCGCCGTAGGCGAATGCGTCGAGCATCGCGGCGCCTGCTATGGCCTTGTGGCGCCGCTCTACGAGATGGCCAAGGTGATCGCAGCTCAACTCGCAGGAGACGGGCAAGCCGTATACACGGGGTCAGTGACCGCGACGAAGCTGAAGGTGACAGGCATCGATCTCTTCTCGGCCGGTGACTTCAGCGAGGCCGAAGACCGGCAGGATATCGTTCTGCGCGATGTCGCCCGCGGTATCTACAAGCGTATCGTTCTCAAGGATGACCGTATCGTCGGCGCGGTTCTCTACGGCGAAACTGCGGATGGCTCCTGGCTCTTCGATCTTCTGCGCAAGGAAACAGATGTGTCGGAGTTGCGCGACACGTTGATCTTCGGCCAGTCCTATGTCGGAGGCGCCTCGGTTGATCCGGCTGCGGCGGTTGCCGCCTTGCCGGACGACGCGGAGATCTGCGGCTGCAACGGCGTATGCAAGGGCAAGATCGTTCAGACGATCAACGACAAAGGCCTGTCCAATCTGGCCGATGTCCGGGCGCACACCAAAGCCTCCGCTTCCTGCGGAACCTGTACGGGATTGGTCGAGCAGGTGATGGCGCTGACACTCGGAGACAAGTTCTCCCGCGCCGCCACGGAGCCGATGTGCAGCTGCACCGATCTCGGCCATGACGAGGTGCGCCACCTCATTCGCGCAGCGGGGTTGAAGTCGATCCCGGCTGTCATGCAGGAGCTGGATTGGAAGAGTTCCTGCGGCTGTGCCAAGTGTCGCCCGGCCTTGAACTATTACCTTCTATGCGATTGGCCGGAAGAGTACGAGGATGACAGTCGCTCCCGCTACATCAACGAGCGCGTTCACGCCAATATCCAGAAGGACGGCACCTATTCGGTCGTGCCGCGCATGTGGGGCGGCGTGACAAATCCGCGGGAGCTCCGCGCCATCGCCGATGTTGCCGAGAAATACAATATTCCGTCGGTCAAGGTCACGGGCGGTCAGCGCATCGACCTGCTCGGCGTGCGCAAGGAGGACCTGCCCGCGGTCTGGGCCGATCTCAATGACGCCGGCATGGTTTCGGGACATGCTTACGCCAAGGGTCTGCGCACGGTGAAAACCTGCGTCGGAACGGAGTGGTGCCGCTTTGGCACTCAGGATTCGACAGGTCTCGGCGTCAAGATCGAGAAGTTCATGTGGGGCTCCTGGACGCCCGCCAAGGTCAAGATGGGCGTCTCAGGTTGTCCGCGAAATTGCGCGGAAGCGACCTGCAAGGACGTGGGCGTGATCTGCGTGGATTCGGGATTCGAGATTCACTTCGCAGGTGCGGCCGGCCTGCACATCAAGGGCACGCAACTGCTCTGCAAGGTCGCAGAAGAAGGCGAGTGCATCGAGGTGATTGCAGCCCTGACCCAGCTCTACCGTGAGCAGGGCCATTATCTCGAGCGCATGTATAAATGGGCAGATCGGATCGGCGTGGAGGCGATCCGTGCGATCATCGTCGATGACCGCGAGAAGCGCCACGCGCTCTTCGGACGCTTCGAGTTCTCGCAGCGCAAGGCGCAGATCGATCCGTGGGCCGAGCGTGTTGCCGGGCACGATGCCCATGAATTCAACCCCATGGCCAATTTCACACTGGCGGAGGCAGCGGAATGAGTGACTGGATCGATGTGGGCGCAATCGACGATGTGCCGGTTCAAGGATCTCGCGTCGTTCAGGCGCCGGGCGGAGACATCGCGGTCTTCAAGGCGGCGGACGGCACTCTCTTCGCGCTTCGAGACCGTTGCCCGCACAAGGGCGGTCCCCTGTCTCAAGGCATGGTGCATGGCCATTCGGTGACCTGCCCATTGCACAACTGGGTGATCAGCCTGGAAACCGGTGAGGCGCAGGGAGCGGATCACGGCTGCGCCCACAAGATTCCGGCGCGCATCGAGGGCGCGCGTATCCTGCTCGCAGCCTCCGCCCTCATGACGCGCGCAGCCTAGCAGAAGCGGATTGCCTGAATCGCGAGCCTTGTGTCCGCAGGCGAATACGGGCGGGAACTTGGGCCCGTGTCCATCGGAGGAAAACACGCCCCACGCGAAGAGTGGGCCTGACGAAACGCCAAAAAGCCCAGATGAAACCAACATCGCAGCCATTCACAAGACTTCGGCTGCCTGCACTCAGGAAAGGAACTTCGATGGCTTACCTTGCACCTGCCGAGTTCGTCACCAAGATGGTCGACGCCGGCGAAGCTAAGATCTTCATGTCGACGCGAGACACGATCATCCGTGCCTACATGGCCGGCGCGATCCTGGCGCTGGCCGCAGCCTTCGCGGTCACCATCACCGTCCAGACCGGCCAGCCACTCGCAGGCGCCATCTTGTTCCCGGTGGGCTTCTGCATGCTCTACCTGATGGGCTTCGATCTGCTCACAGGCGTCTTCATGCTCACTCCTCTTGCGCTGATCGATAAGCGTACGGGCGTGACGATGAGCGGGATCATGCGTAACTGGGGCCTTGTCTTCGTCGGGAATTTCGCGGGTGCCTTCACGGTGGCAGTGATGATGGCAATCATCTTCACGTTCGGCTTCTCTCAAGCACCTGATGCGGTCGGCATGAAAATCGGTGTTATCGGTGAAGGCCGAACCGTAGGATATGCGTCCCATGGCGCAGCAGGCATGCTCACGCTCTTCATTCGCGGGGTGCTGTGCAATTGGATGGTTGCGATGGGCGTCGTCGGAGCGATGATCTCGACTTCCGTGTCCGGAAAGGTGATCGCCATGTGGATGCCGATCATGCTGTTCTTCTTCATGGGTTTCGAGCATTCCATCGTGAACATGTTTCTCTTCCCGTCAGGCCTTATGCTCGGCGGCAAGTTTTCGATCATGGATTATCTGATCTGGAACGAGATCCCAACCGTGATCGGAAATCTTGTCGGCGGCATCGCCTTTGTCGGGTTGACCCTCTACTCGACCCATATGCGCACTGGCGCCAAGCGCAAAGCCAATCTTGGAGTACGCATGGCCGCATTCCCGGCCGAGTGATCCAACACAGATGGAAGTCCCGCTCTTGAGCGGGGCTCCCGCTATCGAGGCCTCCATGACGCGCAGACTGACGGTCTCAATCGGGCAGCATTCCGAAAAGGGACTTAAGGATACCAATCAGGATTTTCACGGTGCTCTGATTCCGGACGGTCCAACGCTCGCCCTTAAGGGCATTGCCGTTGCAATTGCCGACGGCATCAGCTCGAGTTCCGTTAGCCGCATTGCTGCGGAATCGGCGATCAAAAGCTTTCTCACGGATTATTATTGCACCTCTGACGCCTGGTCCGTCAAAACGGCGGCGCAACGGGTCATCAGCGCGACGAATTCATGGCTCCATGCAGAAACGCGGCGGAGCCTGCAGGCCAGCGACATGGACAGGGGTTATGTCTGCACTTTCACGGCCATGGTCCTGAAATCGCGCCTCGCGCATATCTTTCATATTGGCGATTGCCGTGTGAGCCGATTGTCTGGCCGTTCTCTTGAGCCGTTGACGGACGATCACCGCGTCATGGTTTGGTCCCAACAGAGTTATCTCTCGCGTGCGCTTGGGGTGAAGCCGAGTATCGAAATCGACTATCGCGCTGTCCCCTTGCGCGCGGGCGAGGTCTTTGTTCTTTCAAGTGATGGCGTGCACGAGCATGTCAGCGAAACAGCGATTTCGGCCGTTATCCGGGCCAATGCTGAGGATCTCGACCTTGCGGCTCGCACGATCGTGGAAGAGGCGTTGCAGGCGGGCAGCCAGGACAATCTGACGGTTCAGGTTGTGCGGATCGATGATGTGCCCGATCCGGAAGCTGGCGAGATCATGGCTGGCGCCACGGAGCTTACTCCGCCGCCGATACCGGAGCCGGGCGGCCTGCTGGACGGCTACAAAATCCTGCGAGAGCTTCACTCCAGCAGCCGCAGTCATGTCTTTCTCGCGCTTGATGTCCAGACCGATACAAATGTTGTGCTCAAGGTGCCGTCCATCGATCTTCGTGCCGATGCCAACCATCTGAAACGCTTCATGATGGAGGAATGGATCGCTCGACGGTTGAACAGCCCTCATGTTCTCAAAGCTCATCCACAATCCCGCAAGCGCAATCATCTCTATAGTGTTACGGAGTATATCGAAGGCCAAACGTTGGCCCAATGGATGATAGATCATCCGAACCCGAACCTGGAGAGCGTCCGCGATATCGTTGAGCAGATCGCCAAGGGCCTGCGTGCATTTCATCGCCTTGAGATGCTGCATCAGGACCTGCGGCCACAAAACATCATGATCGATCACTCAGGTACGGTGAAGCTCATCGACTTCGGCTCTACGCATGTTGCCGGCGTCATCGAGGCTGTGCCGGAGGCGACGCGTGACGAGATCCTCGGCACGATTCAATATGCGGCTCCAGAGTATTTTCTGGGAGAGGAGGGCACCTGGCGTTCCGACCTCTTCTCGCTCGGCGTGCTTGCCTACCAGATGCTGACCGGGCGGCTTCCTTATGGCGCCGCAGTGCCGAAGACACGCAGCCGAGCGCAGCAAAACCGGTTGCGGTACATCCCGGCATCCGAGTTCAGCCCGCAGGTGCCCGATTGGATGGATCAAGCATTGCGCAAGGCTGTGCAGCCAAATCTTTTAAAGCGATACGAGGCGATCTCAGAGTTCACCTACGATCTGCGCCATCCCAACCCAGGCCTCCTGAAAGGAGTTCGCCCGCCGTTGGCTCAGCGCAATCCCATTGTATTCTGGAAGTGCGTCTCGGGCATTCTCGCCTTGGCCATCATTCTTTTGCTGTGGCGCTTGTCTCTCACCGGATGAGGAACGCCGGCTTCCCAGGAAGGCGATTCCAACACGCGGTAGAAAAAGCAACGCTCAGGATCTGATGTATCCAGGGTACTTCGCCTTGATCTCGTCGACGTGAGACAAGGTGCCGGAGAGATGGTCGCGAAGATGCTGCTGGGCTTCTTCCGGCTTGCCGTCCGCAATGGCCTGCACAATCAGCTTGTGGTGCTTCACGATGTCCTGCGCCTTGCCAGGCGTGGGCAGATGAAGCCGGCGGAGGCGGTCGATGTGCCCACTGCGGCTGCGCACGAGTGCCCAGAGCTCCTGCATCTGCGCCGCTTCGTAGAGATGCTGATGAAAGTCCCTGTCGGCCATGGCARAGGCTTCGAAATCCTCGGCATCCATCAAGGCCTGTTGCTGCGCGATGAAGCCTTGAAGCCGGGCGATCAGGCGCGGTTCGGGAGAGAGTGCGAGTGTGCGCACGATCTCGAGTTCTAAGGAGCGCCGCAGGAAGTGGGCCTGATGGGCAAGCGCGAGATCGATGGGGCTCACCACTGTCGCGTGCTGGGGGAAGATTTCAACCAGGCCGTCGTCCTGGAGCCGCAGGAGAGCATCTCTGATCGGGGTGGAGCTGAGACCGAATTCCTGCTGAAGCGTAAGACGGTTGAGAACTGTTCCGGGCACCAAGGCAAGAGACATGATCATGTCTCTTAGGTGCTCATAGACTTGAGGAGCGGCATGGCGCGAACGGTCCCGAATTCGCGGTGCCGTCATAGGCAAGACATCCATCCTCTCCTCCTTTGGTCAGTTCACTTGCAGGGGCAGCCTTACAGCAACATCCCTTGCAAGAAAAGCGATTGACACACTAATGCATTAGCGCTTTAGTGTCCAACCGTTGACGCTGGGGTATCCAGCAGCAAGCCCACGCAGATGGGCATCAGAACCACCGATAGAACCATAGGAGGAAGCGCATGAAGGCGCTGAAACTGCTGTCCGCCGCTGTGCTGAGCGTCGCGATCTACTCCCCGTCCTACGCTGCCGGTTATCCGGAAAAGCCAATCACGGTCGTGGTGCCGTTCCCGGCAGGCGGAGCCTCCGACACGACCGCGCGCGTCACGACTCAGAAGATGCAGGAAGGTCTTGGCCAACCGATCGTGGTCGAGAACAAGCCGGGCGCCAACGGCTCTCTCGGCGCCGGACAGATCGCACAGGCAAAGCCGGACGGCTATACGCTGATGGTCGGTTCGATTGGCGTCTATGCCATCAACCCGGTCCTCTATAAGAGCCTCCCCTATGACCCGACCAAGAATTTCGATCTGCTCACGGTCGCAGTTCGCACTCCGAATGCGCTTGTTGCCAATCCCAACTTCCCGGCGAACAACGTTCAGGAGTTGGTTGCTTATTTAAAGAAGAACCCTGAGAAGGTCACGTTCGCTTCCTCCGGCGCAGGCTCGTCCGATCACCTCACGGCGGCCTTGTTCTGGCAGAAGACCGGCACGAGTGGCGTCCACGTGCCGTACAAGGGCGGCGCTCCCGCCATCACCGACCTGATCGGCGGCCATGCCGATGTGTCGTTCCAAAATCTCGGCGCCGTCTCCAACCACATCAAAGCCGGCAAGCTGAAGCTTCTCGCCATCACGAGCGACAAGCGCAATGCCACCTTCCCCGATGCGCCGACCATGAAGGAAGCCGGCGTCGACGGTGTCGAGGTCTATTCCTGGCAGGCCGTTGCCGCACCGAAGGGGCTGCCGGCAGATGTGAAGGCCAAGCTCGAGCAGTCGCTGGCAAGCGCCCTGAATTCCCCGGATGTAAAGGGCAAGTTCAACGATATCGGTTTCGAGGTTGTCGCCAACACGAGCGGCCAGTTCTCGGAGTTTCTGAATCAGGAAATCAGCCGCTGGAAGAACGTCGTCGAGACGGGAAAGATCACGGCCGATCAATAAACGAAACGGGTGGGGCAGCCCATGGGACTGCCCCATTCCTATATTTTGCATCGTCGTGAGCGCCGCCGTTACCGTCATTCATGCGCGGATCATTGCGCCGCCAAGGCGGCGCCAATATTCATCTCGTCTGCTGGGAGGACGCTCGTGAAAACACACGTGCTCCAGAAGAAAGATTTTTGGGCTGGTGTTCTCTACATCGCCTTTGGCGCGGCGGCCTTCTGGATCGGCCGCGACTATCCCATGGGTACGGCAGGGCGCATGGGGGCCGGTTATTTCCCCACCGTCCTCAGCGCCATCCTCATGGCGATTGGGCTGATTTCCGCAGGACGTGCTTTCGCTCAAGAGGGCGAGGCCGTCGGCACCATCGCCTGGAAGTCCCTGGCACTGGTCGTCGGTTCGACCGCACTATTCGGATTGCTGCTTCCTGCCGCGGGACTTGTGATCGCCCTGATCGTTCTCATCCTGGTAAGCGCCGTCGCAAGCCAGCATTTCCGCTTCGATCTCAAGGCTGCTGCCGGCCTAATCCTTCTCGTCGCTTTCTGCACGCTCGTCTTCGTGAAGGCCCTCGGCGTTCCGATGCCTCTCCTTGGCTCATGGTTCGGTGGATAGGAGCTTAAGCGATGGAAACACTCTCGAATCTGTGGCTTGGCCTGGAAACCGCCCTGTCCTTCTGGAACCTCACCTATTGCATGATCGGCGTGCTCCTCGGCACTGCGATCGGCGTGTTGCCGGGCCTCGGGCCAACCGCGACCATCGCGATGCTGCTGCCCGTCACCTTCGGGTTGCCACCGGTATCGGCGTTGATCATGCTGGCCGGCATCTACTACGGCGCACAATATGGCGGCTCGACCACAGCCATCTTGGTCAACCTGCCGGGTGAATCGTCGAGCGTCGTCACGGCTTTGGATGGCTATCAGATGGCCCGTCAGGGCAAAGCGGGGAAGGCACTGGCAACAGCTGCCATCGGCTCCTTCTTTGCCGGTACGGTCGCGACGGTGCTTCTCGCAATCTTCGCGCCTCCCCTGGCTGACCTTGCCTTGAAATTCGGCCCCGCGGAATACTTCTCCCTGATGGTTCTCGGCCTGGTCGCTTCGGTGGTGCTGGCGCATGGCTCGCTGCTCCACGCTTTCGGCATGATCATCCTCGGCCTCCTATTGGGCCTGATCGGCACCGACGTGAATTCCGGGACGACCCGCTACACTTTCGACTTTCCTCAGATTGCCGATGGGATCGGTTTCGTCGTCGTGGCCATGGGCGTGTTCGGCCTCGGGGAAATCATCGTCAATCTCGAGAATGAGACGACTCGCACGACCATGGTGAAAGCCGTGACGGGCCTCATGCCGACACGGGAGGACCTGAAACGGATTGCGGCGCCTGTCCTGCGCGGAACGGTGCTGGGCTCGATGCTCGGCATTTTGCCGGGTGGCGGTGCGATGCTGGCATCCTTCGCGGCCTATACCTTAGAGAAGAAGGTCTCCAAACATCCAGAGCAGTTTGGCAAAGGTGCTATCGAAGGTGTTGCAGGTCCGGAATCTGCCAACAATGCCGGCGCGCAGACCTCGTTCATCCCGATGCTCACGCTCGGCATTCCATCGAACCCCGTGATGGCGCTCATGATCGGCGCCATGATCATGCAGGGCATCCAGCCGGGGCCTTCGGTCATGACGGAACAGCCGGTACTGTTTTGGGGGCTTATCGTCTCCATGTGGATCGGCAACCTGTTCCTGCTCGTCCTCAATCTGCCGCTGATCGGATTGTGGGTTCGGATGATTTCGGTGCCATATCACTTCCTCTACCCGGCCATCCTCGTCTTCTGTGCCATTGGGGTGTTCAGCCTCAACAACGCGACCTTCGATGTCTATCTGATGGCGATCTTCGGCCTTCTCGGATATATCTTCCGCAAGCTCGATTGCGAGCCGGCACCGATGCTTCTCGGCTTCATTCTTGGACCGATGATGGAGGAGCATCTTCGGCGGGCCATGCTGATCTCCAAGGGCGACGCTATGGTTTTTCTGAGCCGCCCGATCAGCGCAAGCATGCTCGTCCTGGCCTTCATCCTGCTCGTCACCGTTCTGGCTCCGGCTATACGCCAGAAGCGCGAAGAGGCATTCCAGGAAGAGGGCTGAGGCCTTCCCCATTCTTTCATCAATTCCCGACACCACAGGTTCGACGCTAGTGCCATGACGAACAGAAACAAAAAGCCGGAAGACCTTCGAAGCGCCCGATGGTTCGCACCGGACGATCTGCGCGGATTCGGCCATCGCTCGCGCATCATGCAGATGGGCTACGCGCCTGAGGATTGGGTGGGCCGTCCCGCCATCGCCATCATCAATACATGGTCCGACATCAATCCGTGCCATGCGCATTTCAAGCAGCGTGTGGAGGATGTGAAGCGTGGCGTCTTTCAAGCCGGCGGATTTCCGATCGAGCTGCCCGCGATCTCCCTGTCGGAGAACTTCGTCAAGCCGACAACCATGCTCTACCGCAACATGTTGGCCATGGACACGGAAGAGCTCATTCGCTCCCATCCCATCGACGGCGTGATCCTCATGGGCGGATGCGACAAGACAACGCCTGGCCTGCTGCTCGGTGCCACAAGCGCAAATCTGCCGACCGTTTACATTCCCGCCGGGCCCATGCTGCGCGGCAACTGGAAGGGCAAAACTCTCGGCTCAGGCTCGGATGCCTGGAAGTACTGGGATGAGCGCCGGGCGGGGAATATCACCAAGGAAGATTGGGTCGAGGTGGAAGGCGGCATTGCCCGTAGTCACGGACACTGCATGACCATGGGCACGGCCAGCACCATGACGGCCATCGCCGAATCCATCGGCATGACGCTTCCGGGCGCTTCCTCGATCCCCGCGGCGGACGTCAATCATATCCGTATGTGCGCTGAGGCCGGCCGCCGTATTGTCGAGATGGTGTGGGAGGATCTGACGCCCGACAAGATCCAGACGCGTCCCGCTTTCGAGAATGCCATTGCGGTTGCCATGGCCATGGGCTGTTCCACCAATGCCGTGATCCATCTCATCGCTATGGCACGGCGGGCCGGCCACGATATCGGCCTCGATGATTTCGAGATCGCCAGCCGCAAGGTTCCCGTCATCGCCAATGTGCGCCCGAGCGGGGCGGCATATCTGATGGAGGATTTCTATTTCGCGGGCGGGCTCCCGGCGCTCATGACGCGCATCCGCGATCAGCTGCATCTCGATTGCCTCACGGTGAGCGGTAAGACCCTCGGAGAGAACATCGCCCGTGCGGAAGTCTATAACGATGATGTCATCCGCACCGTGGACAACGCAATTTATGAGGAAGGCGCGCTTGCCGTGCTCAAGGGCAACCTCGCCCCGGATGGCTGCGTGATGAAGCCTAGCGCTTGCGAGCCGCGCCTGCGCCGGCACTCGGGCCCGGCGCTCGTGTTCGACGATTATCCCTCCATGAAGGCCGCCATCGACGACGAAGATCTCGATGTGACCGCCGATCATATCCTTGTCTTGCGCAATGCGGGCCCACAGGGTGGGCCCGGAATGCCGGAATGGGGCATGTTGCCGATCCCGAAGAAGCTTGTGAAGCAGGGTGTGCGCGACATGCTGCGCCTGTCAGATGCCCGCATGAGCGGCACGAGCTATGGCGCATGCATCCTTCACGTTTCTCCGGAGGCGCATGTAGGTGGGCCACTCGCTCTCGTGCGCACGGGCGACATCATTAGCGTCGATATCCCGGCCCGCCGCATCACCCTCGAAGTTGGTGACGAGGAACTTGAAATGAGGCGCGCGCTATTGCCTGAGCCCAAGCCTCGCTTCGGGCGCGGCTACGGCTGGATGTTCACCAAGCATATTCGCCAGGCCCATGAAGGCTGCGACTTCGACTTCCTCGAAACGAGTCACGGTGCGCCTGTGGCCGAGCCCGATATTTTCTAATTCCAGGAGACACATCCATGACCGGACTGAAGCCCGAGACCCGCGAGAAGTTCAAGAAAGTCGCGACGCCGACGCTCATGACGGCGCTCTATAAGCGTGGACTGCGCAATCAATGGATCCAGGATGTCCACCGCATCAATCGCGACGCAGGACCGATGGTTGGCGAAGCGTTCACTTTGCGCTATATGCCGGCGCGCGAGGACCTGAACCAGCTCAGCGTTTTCCGTGATCGCGAGCACCCGCAACGCAAGGCCGTCGAGATCTGCCCACCGGGCGCGGTTCTCGTCATGGATAGCCGCAAGAATCCGCGTGCGGCATCCGCCGGCTCCATCCTGATCTCCCGCCTGATGGTGCGTGGCGTCGCCGGCGTCGTGACCGATGGCGGCTTCCGCGACACGCCTGAAATCGAGGGTCTCGGCATTCCGGCCTATCACAACCGTCCCTCTGCCCCCACCAACCTGACGCTCCATCAGGCTATCGACATCAATGTGCCGATCGGCTGCGGCGATGCGCCCGTCTTTCCGGGTGACGTGATCGTGGGCGATGCGGAAGGCGTGGTCGTGATTCCGGCTCATCTGGCGGATGAGATCGCGGACGAGACCATAGAGATGACCGCGTTCGAAGACTTCGTGACGGAAGAAGTTTTGAAAGGGCGTTCGATCCTCGGCCTCTATCCCGCGACGGATGAGCAGACTAACATCGACTTTGCAGCTTGGCGCAGAGCGAATGGGCGCTGATCGCACGAACGTAGGCATGGCGAGAAACACTATCGCTGGTGAGAGGGTATAAGCACGATGAAAGCGAACCGGATCAAGTCACTTTGGGCGGACAAGAAGCCGGTGCTGAACGGCTGGCTGTCGATCCCCAATGCATTCACCGCCGAGATCATGGCGGAGCAGGGATACGATTCCATCACCATCGATCTCCAGCATGGTCTTATCGACTTCCAGGTCGCAGTCGGCATGTTGCAGGCCATGCGCGCCAGTGAAGTCGCGCCGCTTGTCCGCGTTCCATGGCTTGATCCCGCCGCCATCATGAAGGCGCTCGATGCCGGCGCACATGGCGTCATCTGCCCCATGATCAATACGGGAGCAGAGGCAGCCGAGCTTGTGTCGTACATGCGTTATCCGCCGGCAGGAACCCGCAGCTTCGGTCCGACCCGAGCCGTTTTCTCAGGCGGTCCGAATTATGGCGCAGAGGCAGATAATAATCTTCTCTGCTTCGCCATGATTGAAACCGCCGAAGGATTTCAGAATCTCAAGGAGATCGTTTCGACCCCCGGCTTGGACGRCGTCTATATCGGCCCATCCGATCTGACCCTGGGACTGACGGGGCGGAAATTCCCGTTCGGCTTCGACCGGGAGGAGCCGGAGATGGTGAGCGCGATCCGCACGATTCTCGACGAGGCTCACCAAGCCGGCATCCGTGCGGCGCTTCATTGCGGCGCACCAGCTTATGCCGCGAAGGCGATCGGCTGGGGTTTCGATCTGGTGACCCTTCCCAACGACGTCCGTCTCCTCGCCGCCGCATCCGGCGCCAGCGTGGCTGAAACCCGCAAACTCATCGCAGGCGGCACTGGGCCAACGACTTAGCTCACTTGTGACGTTGCTAGGCAGTGAATGATCGTTCGTTAGACGGATCGTGGATTGTTGATGCGATAGACTACATGGCGAACCAGGGGGTGGCCCTGGGGGAACAGAAAATGGTCGAAATCATCGGCGGGGTTTTGCGTCATGCCGATCTTGTCCATGACTCGCCTTGAGGCTTCATTGGCGAAGGTCGTGTATGCCACGACCTCGGGAACGTCCAGACGCTCGAATGCATCGTCTATCGCCGCTCGTGCCGCTTCCGGTGCATAGCCCCGGCCCCAGAATCGCTTGTCGATGCGCCACCCGATTTCGATCGCCGGCGCGAAGTGCAGTTGCGGTCTCGTCGGCCAGCATCCGACAAAACCGATGAACGACGCCTCGCCCGGAACCTCGATGGCCCAGGGGCCAATTCCCGCGCTCTGCGTGAAATCCGTCAATCTCTGAACGAGCTCATCGCTTTCCTCCGGTGTCGGACATTTCGGAAAGTAGCGTGCGACGTCTGGGTCGGTGTTGATCGCGCGGAACGCTTCGGTGTCGCCGTCACGCCAGCGGCGCAGAACGAGGCGCTCGGTTCGGAGGCTGTCGGGCTGGGGCGTCATGGTCGATCCTTCGTTCATTTGGATTGGAGGTGGGGAGCTCCGCTGCCTCAACGGAGTTCAGGCGGCCGTCGTCTTTTTTGCATCACCTGGTTCAGCGAAGGGGTTCTCCACGAGAGGCCAGAGGGGCCGCGTCACGTGCTTGAAAGGCAGTTTCCGCACGTCGCGCTCCAAGGCTCCCTCCGCGTCGAGGTAAAGCACCTCCTTGGCGATGGGCGCGAAGGCCGCATAAAAGTGCTGTGTCGACTTCAGCAGGACGATCTTCTTTGCGAGAACGTCGATGCCGAGCTGGGTGAAAACGTTCGGGCCATAGACCTGTGTCCGGACGGTGTTGAGCACGATGTCGATTCCACCCTCGGCCTCGACGCGAACCGCTTGGCCCACATGCGCGCGCAGCCCATCCAGTCCCGTCTGCCAGAGATCGGGATTGCAGGCTCGGACGGTAACGCGCAAATCGATGGGATCGCCGGACATGGGACCGCATTTGCCCCCGAAGCGGAGATCAAGCACCGTTCCCGGGCCGGCATCCATACAGATCCTGGCTGCACCGATATCCCAATAACAGCCGGCGGCCACGTTAGTGATTCCGCGTTCAAGGATACGTCGTAGGACGAAGGTGCTGTCGCTGGGCGCGCCGCCGCCCGCATTGTCGGCGGCATCGGCGAGCACGTAGGGCCCGCCCGCGCCGGCCAGCGCTTGATCGAGCGCGTCGTCGACACTGCAATACTCTTCCCCGATGCGATTGCGCATGTCCCAGACCGCCCGGCCCATTTCCTGCGCAAGGTTTCGAGCGAGGATCGGGTTGCCGTCCGTGATTACCAGAGTCTTTGCACCGACCCGGGCCGTATCACCGTAAGGAAATCCATGCGCGAAGGAGACGGAAAGCACGCCCGGCCGCCGCTCCATCTCAAACATGTGCTGAACGAGTTGCCGGACAGGCGGCAGGCTGGTGCGCCAGAAACCCAGCATCCTGCAATCATGGAGCGCCATGGTGGGGCGGAGGAAACCACGCCTCGTGTCCCGGCAGATACGGTAAAGCTCCTTGGCCCGCTCAGCCACATCCGTATGCGGATATTCCTTGAACAGGACGATCGCATCGGCGGCCGAGAGCAGCCGCTCCGACATGTGGCAATGCAGATCGATCTCGGCTCCGATCACCGCCTCGGGCCCTGCCGCCTCCCGAACACGCTCCAGGATATCGCTTTCGCAATCATCATAGCCGTCCGCCATCATGGCCCCATGGAGAAACAGCAGAACGAGGTCGACCGGCCCGGCAGCCTTCAGGTCGCGCAGGATCTCGCCGCGCAGCTCCTCATAGACCCTCCGGACCGTGCGCCCGCCCGGCTGAGCAAAGGCGATCAGGCTTTGGATGATTTCGTGACCCTCGGCTTCTGCGAGGGCGTGCCATGTTTTGTTGGCGATGTTGATGAAGGTTTCGGGCGCGCTTCGCACATCTCCGAGAAAGAGCGCCGTCTCCTCAAAGGCTCGCAACCCCGTGGGAAGAGGCGAGAAGGAGTTGGTTTCAGTTCCCAAAGTCGCAACGAAGATTTTCATTGTATGCCGTCCTCGCCACCGCAATTCCCAATTTGACATTAATTTTCCGTCTGGCAACTTTTTTCTTGTTAGAGAATAAATTTGGTGCCAGCATGATCGTGAAAGGAATTCATGAGTGTCAGAGCAAAGGCCTAAGCTGAATGAAATCCTGCGCTCCCTTCGCCGCCAGCGCGGCTGGACGCTGCAACAGGTGAGCGAGCGGTCGGGGCTGCCCGTTTCCACCCTGTCCAAGGTTGAGAATGATCAGCTGACCTTGAGCTACGACAAGCTGATGACCCTTGCCGATGGCCTCGAGGTCGATGTGGCCGAGCTGTTCTCCCAGCCTGCGCGCGAGGCAGCGCCGTTCGCGCCGACCGGGCGGCGAAGCCTGACGATGCCGGGCGAAGGCCGGGCTTTTGAAAGCGACAATTACGTCGACCATTATCTCTGCGCCGATCTGCGCTCGAAGCTGATGACGCCTGCAATCTCCCGCATCAAGGCGCGCAGCATCGAGGAGTTTGGCCCCCTTGTCCGCCATCAAAGCGAGGAATTCGTCTACGTGGTCTCGGGCACGGTGGAGGTTCATAGCGAATTCTATGAACCGTTCCTGATGCCTCAGGGAGCATCGGTCTATCTCGATAGCACGATGGGCCACGCATACATCTCGGTTGGAGACGAGGATGCGTGGGTTCTTGTCGTGGTCTGCAATACACATCCCGGCGTGCCTGAAGGGCGCCCCGCATCCGCAGCATCTTCTCTTGAGGAGATACCTTCGTGAACTCCCTATCTCCTGCCTCCCCAACCGCAGCGCCGCTGAGCGAAGCCGAGGAATGGGAACTGCGCTGCGATCTGGCGGCGACGTTCCGTATCTTTGCCCGCAATAGCTGGAACGAGCAGATCGGGAATCATCACAGCATGATGATTCCCGGAACCGACGGCCAGTTCCTCATCAACCCGCGCGGCATGCTCTATCGGGAAATTCGCGCGAGCGACCTGATTGTCTGCGATCTGGCGGGCAACAAGGTGCGCGGCAAGGGTGAGGTGCGGCGCATTGCATTCAACATTCATGCGGAAATTCACAAGCTGCATCCGCAGGCTGCCTGCGTGCTGCATGTCCATCCGCCCTACCTCACGGCCTTTTCCCTGATCAAGGGCGGACGTTTCGCCCTGGCGCATCAGAACAACCTCTTCCTGAACGGCCGCATTGCCTATGACGACGGTCATCATGGCATCCATTTCGGCTCGGAAGAGGGGCAACGCATCGCCGAGGCTCTCGGAAGCAAGAGCATTCTCATCATGTCCGGGCACGGCGTCACGATCGTCGGCCCCCGGATCAGCGATGCGTTCGACGAACTCTATATGGCCGAGCGGACCTGCATGTATCAGATGCTCGCCATGCAGACGGGGCAGCCGCTTCTGCAACAGGCCGACGATATGCAGCTGAACTGGCCTGGCGCCTTTGGCGATTATCTCGACTCGCGGCTTCATCTCGATGCCTGGCGCCGCGTGCTCGACCGCGAAGAACCCGACTACGCAAGCTGAAGACCCAGGGCGCATCGCGCGGACTGCTCCGAACAGCAAGAGACCCAACCCGACCGAGAAAGAGCCGGGCCGTCAAAGGACTAAGCTAAAGTCAAACAATATCAGAGGGACGACATGAGCAAGCGATTGGATTTCGGCTTTTCTCGGCGGGCGATCATCGCCGCCACATTGGGGATCGGGCTCGGCATCTCAGGGCCTGGCCTGGCCGCGGAGGAATCGACCCTCAAGGCGGTTATGTTCACCGACCTTGCAATCACCGACCCCACCTTCACGGCATCGACCATCACGAGCAATTTCGGCTTCATGGTCTACGACACGCTCTTCGCCCTCGACAGCAAGGGCGATCCCAAGCCGCAGATGGTCGACAAATATGAGAAGAGCGCCGACGGTCTCACCTGGACCTTCACCTTGCGCGACGGTCTCAAATGGCATGACGGATCTCCCGTGACCGCCGAGGACGCGGTCGCCTCGATCAAGCGCTGGGCCAAGGTCGACTCGCTGGGCAAGGCCCTCATGGGCGTGGCGGCCAGCTTCGAACCGGTCGATCAGAAGACGTTCAAGCTTGTTTTGAACAAGCCGTTCCCTCTAGTCCTCGAGGCTTTCGCCAAGACCTCGGCTTATACGCCCTTCATCTATCAGAAAGCCTTTGCCGAGACCGCGCCTTCGCAGGCTAAGGGGAAGGTCGTCGGATCCGGTCCTTTCATATTCGTCGATGAAGAATGGAGGCCGGGCAACAAGGTCGTGTTCCGCAAGAACCCGAATTATGTGCCACGCTCCGACCCGCAGGACGGTCTCGCCGGTGCCAAGGTTCCGAAGGTCGACAAGGTCGAATGGATCACGATCTCCGATCCGAACACGGCTATCGCGGCCCTTCAGAATGGGGAGATCCATTACCTCGACAACCCGTTGATGGACCTCGTTCCGATGCTCGAGAAGGAGTCCGATCTGACGGTGCTTCGGATCGATCCGCTCGGGCAAAGCGGCATGATCCGCCCCAACCATATGCAGAAACCCTTCAATGATCCCAAGGCTCGCCTTGGTCTGGCGAAGCTGGTCGATCAGGCGATGCTTGGCGCGGCAGGGGGTGTTCCGCAGAACTACTTTACCGCGTGCTATTCCTTCCTCGGTTGCGGCACCCCTCTCTCGACGGAACGCGGCGCCGAGGCCTTCAAGAAGCAGAACGTGGCGGAAGCCAAGGAGCTCTTCGCGAGCGCCGGGTACAAGGGCGAGAAGATTGTCGTGTTGCAGCCCACCGATGTTCCGGTTCTGAGCAATCCCACAGAAGCATTGGTCCAGGCGCTTCGTTCGGCCGGGCTCAATGTCGAAGCGCAAGCTATGGATTGGGGCACCCTGACGTCCCGCCGCACCAACAAGGGGCCCGCCGAAGAGGGAGGTTGGAGCCTTTTCCTCACGACCGGCTTCACAAGCGGGTTCGGCTCGCCGCTGACCCATACCTATCTGCAATCCTCCTGTGAGGTGGGAACGGCAGCGGGATGGCCCTGCAATAAGGAGCTGCAGGACCTCATCGATCAGTTCCAGGCGGCAGCCACGCGTGATGAACAGAAGCGTCTGGCCGATAAGCTGAACGAGGTTGCCTATAAGGTCCTGCCTTATGTGCCTTACGGCCAGATGCCTGTCCTTGCTGCGTATCGCAATGAACTCAAGGGTGTTCAGGCGTCAGGGATCGGTGTGTTCTACGGAATCTCCATCGCCAAAGAGTAAGGCTCACGCGACAGGGAGGGCGTCTGCTCTCCCTGTCGCCCAGAGGGTCAGGATGCTTCCATGCTTGGCTATGCCATCACCCGTATTCTGTCGGCTGTTCCAGTCATGGCCGTCGTGGCAACGATCGTCTTTCTCCTGTTGCATCTGACGCCGGGAGATCCTGCAACGATCATTGCAGGTGAACAGGCGACGGCTGCCGAAATCGAGCGGATTCGAACGTCTCTCGGTCTCGACCAGCCACTGCCGAAGCAGTTTCTCACCTGGCTGCTCCAGATCCTCAGCGGCGATCTCGGGACTTCGATATATTCGGGACGGCCCGTTACAGAACTGATCGCGCAACGACTCGGGCCGACCGTGTCGCTCGCTGTCCTGACATTGTCGATCGCCATCGTCATCGCGGTGCCGACCGGCGTCATCGCAGCCTGGAAGGAAGGAACCTGGGTCGACTGGACCTTGATGTTTCTTGCGATCGTGTTCTTCTCGATGCCGATCTTTATCACCGGCTATATTCTCATCTACAATTTCTCGGTCCAATGGCGGCTCCTGCCCGTCCAAGGCTATCGCGCTCTCTCGGACGGCGTCGGACCCTTTCTCTCCCACATGATCCTGCCTGCTATCAGTCTCGGCCTCGTTTATGCCTCTCTTCTTGCCCGCATGAGCCGATCCGCCATGTTGGAAGTCCTGCATCAGGACTACATCCGCACGGCCCGCGCCAAAGGGCTTGGCACAAGCAAGGTTCTCTTCCTTCATGCTTTGAAGAACGCTGCGGTGCCCATCATCACGACCATCGGCATCGGCATCATCCTGCTCATCAGCGGCGTGGTAGTGGTCGAGAGTGTCTTCGCGATTCCCGGCATCGGGCGCTTAACCGTCGATGCCATCCTGAGGCGCGACTATCCCATCATTCAGGGCGTTATTCTGTTCTTCTCGTTCGTCTACGTGATCATCAATCTTCTCATCGACCTCACGTATCGCCTTGTCGACCCGCGGATCAAATACTGATCCCGGCCAATGCATCTTCATGGGTTTGGACGAAAGCGATAAGATGAGCAGCACGAAAATCCTGATCACGAGCGACCCGATTACGGCACCGGCATCGAGGGCCGTTTCCTCTCGGAAAAGGGTAGGGCGGTGGCTGCTGCGCCATCCCCGCATCGCCTTTGGAGCGGCGCTCTTCGGCATCATTCTTGTCCTGACCTTGTTCGCTCCCTTGCTGACATCGCATGACCCGCTGCAGATGAACCCCATGAACCGGTTGAAACCGCCCTCAAGTGAGCATCTTCTCGGAACCGACGCCCTGGGTCGCGACGTTTTTACCCGGACCCTCTATGGCGGACGGGCTTCGCTGCTGGTCGGTTTCAGCGTGGCAATTTCTGCCACGCTCGTCGGCCTCGCGATCGGCTTGGTGAGCGGCTATTTCCGCACTGTCGATAATGTTCTGATGCTGATCATGACCGGTGTGATGTCGATACCGGGCATCCTTCTTGCCATTGCCATGACGACGCTTTCAAAAGCGAGCCTCGCGACCGTCATCGTCGCCATCGTTATCCCGGAGGTTCCGCGAACAGCCCGTCTGGTCAGATCCATCGTTCTCATGATCAGGGAGCAGCCCTATGTGGATGCCGCCATCGTTACGGGGACACCGGTTTGGCGCATCCTGATCCGCCACATCCTACCGAACACGGCTGCCCCGCTTACGGTGCAGGCAACCTTCATCTGCGCCTCGGCCATCATCGTCGAGGCCTATCTCAGCTTCCTGGGCGCAGGCACCCCGCCGGAAATTCCAAGCTGGGGCAATCTCATCGCGGAAGCGCGCAACTACATTCGTCTGGCCTTCTGGATCCTGCTCTATCCAGGTCTCCTGCTCGGGCTCACCGTGCTCTCCGTCAATCTTCTCGGAGACGGATTGCGGGATCTGCTCGATCCGCGCCTCGCTCGCCAAATGAAAGCGCGCTCATGAATCCGTCAGCTCCTACACGGTCCTTGCCGGAGCCGCAGCCGGATACAGTCCTCGAAGTAAGGGATCTTCAGGTCCAGTTCGAAACCGTCGATGGCGTCGCGCCCGTCTTGGACGGCCTCTCTTACACGCTCAGCGCCGGAGAAACTCTCGCTATCGTCGGGGAGAGCGGATGCGGAAAGACCATCGGCGCCCTGTCGCTTCTGCGTCTCGCGCCGAGTCCACCCGCACGGATCATCGGCGGATCGATCCGCTTGAGCGGCCGCGATATCCTGACACTGCCCGAAGAGGACATGCGGGGCATTCGCGGCAATGACATCGCCATGATCTTTCAGGAGCCGATGACTGCCTTGAACCCGGTCCTGACGATCGGCCATCAGATCGTCGAGCCTCTCATGCTGCATAAGCGGCTGAGCCGCTCCGCCGCCTGGGAGCGTGCGGTCGACATGTTAAGGCTGGTTGAGATCCCGGAGCCTGAGCGGCGTGCCCGCGAGTATCCGCATCAACTCTCCGGAGGCATGCGGCAACGTGCGATGATCGCCATGGCCCTTGTATGTGGGCCAAAGGTTCTCGTGGCTGATGAGCCGACGACCGCCCTCGATGTGACCATTCAGGCGCAGATTCTGGCCCTGATGGTGGATCTCAAACGCCGCATAGGAACCGCCATCCTACTAATCACGCATGATCTGGCCGTCGTCGCTCAGACCGCCGACCGCGTTGTCGTCATGTATGCCGGACGTGTCGTGGAAGACGCCTCCGTCTTCGAGCTGTTTGAAAACCCGCGCCATCCTTACACGCGCGGACTGCTTGCTTCCATCCCGAAGCTCTCCACCGGAGGTGAGCGTCAGAGACTGGAAGGCATTCCGGGGTCCGTTCCGCCTGTGGGCGCACGGCCACCGGGTTGCACCTTTGCGCCACGATGCACGCTGGCGATAGACGAGTGCCGCCGATCGGTTCCTTTGCCCAAGGCTATCAGCCCAACCCACAAGGTGGCATGCTGGGCCGTCACGGAGGAGACATCAGAACAGGAAGTGGAGCAGGCCATTGTCTGAATCTTTATCATCGACTCCTCTCCTGCAGGTCGACGACCTGATCGTGCGCTATCCTATCAAGAAGGGCCTGCTTAAACCTCGGCAGCACGTGCATGCCGTCAATGGCGTGTCCTTCAAGGTTCGGCGCGGAGAAACGCTTGCGCTCGTCGGCGAAAGTGGATGCGGGAAGACCACCGTCGGCCGGTCGATCATGCGGCTCGTGCGTCCCAGCTCAGGCTCAATTCGTGTCGAGGGTATCGATATCGCTTCTCTCTCGCGGCGGCATCTCAAGCCTTATCGGCGCAAGATCCAGATGGTCTTTCAGGATCCTTACGCTTCCCTGAACCCGCGCATGACGGCAGGCGAGATCGTCGGCGAACCGCTCCGCAATTTCGGCATTGCCCGTGGCGCCGACCGGGAAAGCCGGATCGCAACGCTTCTTGAAGAGGTTGGACTAAGCCGCGCCCATCTTCACCGCTATCCGCATGAATTCTCCGGCGGGCAACGGCAGCGCCTCGGCATTGCCCGCGCCCTGGCCGTCGAGCCGTCTCTCATCGTCGGCGATGAGCCGCTCTCCGCCCTCGACGTTTCCGTGCAAGCGCAGATCGTCAACCTTCTGGATCATCTGCAGCAGGAATACGGGCTGTCCTATGTGTTCATCGCTCACGATCTCGCAGTCGTGCAGCAAATCAGTCACCGCGTCGCCGTCATGTATCTTGGACGCATCGTCGAGATTGGAGAGACGGCGGATATTTTCCGCGCTCCGGTCCATCCCTATACGCAAGCCTTGCTCGCGGCCATTCCCCTGCCTGACCCAAGGCGGCGGCGGGCCATCGAGCCTCTGCGCGGCGAGGTCCCAAGCCCGATCGCCCCTCCCTCCGGCTGCACTTTCCATCCAAGATGTGCGCTCGCCGAAGATCGGTGCCGGCGCGAGATCCCGCAAGTTCAGGAGTTCCGACCCGGACATTTCGCGGCATGCCATGTCATGGCTCGTGACAGCATATACGCTGCGCAGTCGCTTAGCACAGGATAGCGCGCTCGCTCGCTCTGCCAGAGTTGGTCGTTCTTCTGGCCTTTCATGTACGCAGGGGACACACCGATGCGCTGCTTCTCCTTGCTGGGCTCAGCAGCGCATCGCCTTTTACGTGATCATTCAGAGAGTGATGCCATGTCGATCAAGAAGCGATAGCGACCATCGTTGCGCTCCATGCGCTCGAAGGCTTCATTGATCTCATCCATGCGGATCGTCTCGCATTCGGGCAGGATGTTTTTGTTTGCACAGAAGTCGAGCAGTTCCTGCGTCTCTGGCCCACGATCACCAGCGTGCCGTCCACGTCCAGTAATGGCAGATACGGCGTGAGGTCGTGTTTGTTAGGAACGGTGTCGATGATGAGATCGAAGCCGTTCGGTGGGATCGCTGAAATGACCATCGTGGCTTTTGCCATGGGCATCGAAGTTGCGTTCGTGGTCTGCTGCCATGTCTTCCGGTTCCTCTTTCTCGTCGCTGTGGCACCGGCGCTCTATCGCGGATTGCACAAGGATTAGGGACCTAGCTTCGCTGACCAGAAGGTCGCTCATGGCGCATGCTGCTGGGCTTGCACGATGATCATTCATCGCGTTTCAGGGGGCAGTCTCACTCAGCTGGCAGGCTGGATGGCTCCGATGAAGGTTGCGCGGCAAGCAAAAAGCCAAGAGAGCAGAGAAAGATCACTGTCCCGAAAGTAGCTGCCGCGCTCAGAACAAGGGTGAACCCGCTCATCCCGTGAAGAAGCGCGATAAGCGGCACGGCCAGACCGCTCGTTGTGAACCCGAGGAAATAGCGGACACTGAATGCCCGGGCTCTATACTCGGCTGGAACATAACGGGCGACCATTGCATCATTCACGACAACCTGCCCATAAATTCCCGCCATAGCCAGTACAAGGCCAGCAAGCATAGGGGTCCCGTTCGTCAGGGCTGCGAGCCCAAGCCCGAGCGGCTGCAGGATCGAGAGTCCGACGAAGATCCTCGGCAGGGTATACTTGTCGACAAGGCGTCCCATAARCAGCTGCGTCAGCGCCCCGAAGACAAACACGAGCGTGGCCAACGATCCGATCAGGACCAGTGGCAAGGCAGTACCGGCACGCTCGTCGATGATCTTGGGAAGTGCGATCGTCGTGATGTTGAAGGTCATGCCGCCCGCCACGATCGCCGTGGCAAACAACAGGAAGAGCGTGATCGGACGTGTCACCGGAATGATCGTATGAGCGCTGCCGGGTTTGCCATGATTGTCACTATCACCAGGCACCAGGCTGACAAACGCGCTACCGGCAACGAGGCAGACAATCCCGGGAAGAATGAAGGCAGCGCGCCAGCCGAGGCTTGCAGCCAAAAGAGCAGTGACCCCTGAAGCTAAGGCTGCGCCGAGATTACCCCATACCCCATTGATCCCGAGATCGCGTCCGAGTTGGCGTGTATGAGTGACCAGCATCGTCGAGCCGACCGGATGATAGATTGCGGAGAACACCCCGAGCACGAAGAGCCAGATGCCGAACATGATCGGAGAGTTCGCGGTTGACAGCCCTAAACACGCAATCCCGCACCCACCGAAGAAGATCCCCAGCAAGTTGCGGCGTCCGACGCGATCCGCAAGCCAACCCATCGGCAGTGAGAAGAGACCAAAGGCGATGAACGCGCCCGTCGAAAGGCCGATGAGGCTGGCGTAAGACAGGAGCTGCTCTGCCGCGATTGCAATTACGGCCGTCGGATAGATCAGAAGCACGAAGTGATCGAGCGCATGTGCAATGTTGACAAAGAGGATCGTGCGGCGGGAGAGCAGGTCAGGAGACATCCTTCGCATCCTTGTCAGTTTCGTGCGCGATACTCCGCGGTGGCCTGGCCCCGCCCGAATCCTTCAACGTCCATCAGACGGCTAGGCCGCCCGATCGAAACTCGCAATGAAGTCGGCCAAGCGTTCGCCTTGTATGAGGATGTGCTCCCGGAGGAGGCGCTCGGCCCGCTCGCTGTCCCCGGCTCGGATCGCATCAACAATGCTCTGGTGCTCCGCCAGTGAATTCGCCACCCGGCTGCGAGCCCGCAGCTGGAGCCGCCGATAGGGCTTCAGGCGAGCATGAAGTTGTTGAGCCTGCTCCGCCAGAAAGGCGTTCTGGCAGGCCTCGTAGATAACGTGGTGGAAGCGCTCGTTTGCATAGTAGTAGGCATCGGCATTCTCCTGCGATGCCTCCCGAACGCAATCCTCGTGAGCCTTCTCGAGCTCCCGTTGCATGGGCTCGGTGATCCGTCGGGCCGCCAACGCTCCGCACATGCCCTCAAGAGCAGCCATCATCTCGAACCGCTCGACGACGTCCTTGAAGCTCAGAGAGGCGACGAACGCGCCCCGCCGCGCCTGCAGTTCCACCAGTCCGGTGGAGGCAAGTTGCATCAGGGCCTCCCTGATCGGAGTCCGTGAAACCTCGAAGCGAGCAGCCAAGCTCTGCTCGTCCAGCCGATCCCCCGGGCGAAACCTGCCTGTTACAATGTCTTGCTCGAGGGCGTCCCGTAAAGCTTGAGCGCGTCTCATATCATATGTCCTGCTAACGAGCATCCTAGAGCACGCGCGTATAATCTTACAAGCCATTTGTTGTATACAAGAGCATTGACAGGTAATTCTAACGCAGGCAGTCTTGATGCAAGAACAATGAGGGATCCGCCTGCGCAATCCCCACGAGCCGGCTCAAAGCCGCCCGTCAAGCGACGCAGAGGAGGAAACAGAGGAGCGGGTGCAATGTCACCACAGCTGATCTCGATATACGCTCTCGTTGCGATGTTCGTCGTCGCCACGATCCTGCCGATCAACATGGGGGTGCTGGCCTTCGTGGGTGCCTTCCTGGTCGGAACCCTAGTCGCTGGTCAAACAACCAGCGCCATCATCGCCGGCTTTCCCGGCGGCCTGTTCCTGACCCTGGTCGGGATCACCTTTCTCTTCGCCATTGCCCAGAACAACGGCACCATCGACTGGCTCGTCCGACTCGCGGTCCGGGGCGTGCGGGGCCGGATTGTCGCGATCCCTTGGATCATGTTCGGGATCTCTGCCGTTTTGACGTCCGTTGGCGCCGTAAGTCCGGGCGCGGTCGCGATCATTGCCCCGATCGCACTCGGCTTTGCTCTCAAATACAGCATCAATCCGTTGCTCATGGGCCTGATGGTCGTCCATGGCGCTCAGGCTGGCGGCTTTTCGCCCATCAGCATCTATGGCGGCATCACCAACCGGATCGTTGCAAAGGCTGGGCTTCCGCTGAGTGAGATCACGACCTTCCTGGCGAGCTTCGGCGTCAACCTAGCCGTTGCCGTGCTGCTCTTTTTTGCTCTCGGCGGGCGCAGGCTCCTTAAGGCCAGGGCTGACGTGTCAACGGCTCAGGTCAGTCCAAGCGCCACGGCATCCGCGCCGGCACAGGCGTCTGTGGCCCCTGCAGCCGTTCCAGGCACGGCTGGAAATCTGGCCTTTGCCGTACCACACGTCGCCATAGCAGTTCCGCAGGCTGGTCCCCAGATATACGGCGATGCCGAGTCGGAAGCTCTCACTGAAGAGAAGATGTTGGGCGACCGGCGCGACGATCCGCTGGCCAGCGGCGCCGAAGGCACCGACAGATCGGCTGAAAGTCCGCACTGGTACCGGGTTCTTACTCTCGGCGGGCTCATTCTGCTGGCGGTGCTTACCCTGGCCTTCAATCTCGACATCGGTTTCGTGGCGATCACAATTGGCCTTGGCCTTTCACTGATCGCGCCGAATCTCCAGAAGCGCGCCATGGGTCAAGTGTCGTGGCCTGAGATCATGCTCATTACCGGCGTCAGCACATACGTCGTCGTGCTGGAGAAGATGGGCACCATCTCCTTCGTCGGCGACAGCGTGGCAGGTCTAGCGTCTCCGATGTTGGCTGCACTCCTTCTGTGCTTCATCGGCGCCGTCGTCTCCGCCTTCGCCTCCTCGACGGCGGTCCTTGGATCTCTCATTCCGCTCGCCGTTCCGTTCCTGCAATCGGGAACCGGCGTCAGCCCGATTGGCTTCATCGCTGCCATGGCTGTGGCGTCGACCATTGTTGATGTGAGCCCCTTCTCGACCAACGGCGCTTTGGTCCTGGCCAATGCCCAGGGCGTCGACAGAGAGGCGTTCTTCCGCAAGCTCATGGCCTATGGCGCTATCGTTACGGTGGTCGCACCGATCGTCGTTTGGGCTCTGTTCGTCGTGCTTTGAAGCTAATCGTCTTGTGTGGATGAAGGAGATGAACATGAAGCTCTCTCGATCAATGGCTGGGTTGGAGGCGGCGCCTGCCTTCCTGAGCGATTTGATAGACACGTTGACCGAGCGGGGGCGCTCCCTGCTCGGTCAGAAAGCAGGGCGGGAGATTGTCGCAAAAGATGCTCTCCCTACGGTAGGCGAAATGTTGCTCTCGCGCAGGGGCGAGGCGTCTGGCGTAGCGCTCGCGCAAACTCTGCTGGCGAGTTACAGCGCAGCGCCAGGTGCGGATCGTCTTTCGTTTCTCCAGGCGCTGGCCGATCGCTTCGGACCCGATCGTCGCCGGATCGAGCTTGCGATTGAAGCCGTGCGCCAGGATCAGGGTACGGATGCACTCGAGGGCCTGCATGCCGCAGCAGAACCTCGACGACAGGAACTGATCCGGCGTCTGAACCTGGCTCCCGGCGGAACCTCCGCCTTGGTGCAGATGCGTGAGGAATTGCTCGAGTACCTGCCCAAGCACCCAGAGCTGAAATGCGTCGATGCGGACTTCACTCATCTGTTCTCATCCTGGTTCAATCGGGGGTTTCTGGTGCTGCGGCCGATCGACTGGACCACGCCTGCCAACATCCTGGAGAAGATCATCCGCTACGAAGCGGTACACGCAATCCAGAACTGGGATGACCTGCGCAACCGCCTCCAGCCGGATGACCGCCGCTGCTATGGTTTCTTCCACCCACAACTCGTCGACGAGCCGCTGATCTTCGTCGAGGTGGCGCTGACCAAGGAAATCCCCGGCGCAATCGGTCCGCTGCTTGAATTAGGTCGCACCCCGATTGCCGCAACTGAGGCGACGACCGCCGTGTTCTACTCGATCTCGAACACGCAGAAGGGTCTGGGCGGCGTCTCCTTCGGCAACTTCCTGATCAAGCAGGTGGTGGAGAACCTCAAGCGTGAACTGCCGAACCTGAAGACCTTCGTGACCCTCTCGCCGGTCCCAGGCTTTGCTCGCTGGCTGGAACGCGAGCGCAAGACGGAAGAATCCGCCTGCCTGGATGCCGAAGCCAAGGAGATGTTGACAGTCCTCGATGAACCATCTTGGAGCAGTGACCCGGAGAAGGCGGAGAAGGTTCGCGATGTCCTTCTGTCGGCTGCAGCCTACTACTTCCTGAAGGCCAAGGATCCTAAAGGTCGTCCCATGGATCCGGTGGCCCGGTTCCATCTCGGCAACGGAGCTCGGCTCGAACGCTTGAACTTCCTCGGCGATGTCTCCGCCAAGGGCCTGAAGCAGTCCCATGGTCTCATGGTCAACTACCTCTACGCTCTCGACGAGATCGAGAAGAACCATGAGGCCTTCGCCGAGAAGGGCGTGGTTGCCGCCTCGCCTGGAGTCCGCAAAGCCTTGCGGACTGATTTGCCCTCGCGTGATCTGGTGCCCACTCCATGACCGCACCGTTCCCAAACACTTTGACCGGGTCCATCATCGACCCTCGCTTCGGAGCCCATGCCATGAACGCGAACCTGTTCGACCGGCTCGAACGCTCGATCGCCGCTTTCACCAAGACAGCCATCACCACGCCAACCAATGAGACGATCAGCTATGTCGACCTGATCGCCCTGTCAGGCCGCTTGGCCAATGTGCTCACCACCCGCGGGGTCAAGCCCGGCGACCGGGTCGCTGTCCAAGTCGAGAAGTCTGTGCCGGCTCTCGTCCTGTATCTTGCCACCGTCCGGGCCGGCGGCGTCTACCTTCCGCTCAACACAGCCTACACGCTGGCGGAGCTGGAGTATTTCATCGGCGATGCCGAGCCCTCCCTGATCGTCTGCGATCCTGCCAAGCGCGAGGGGATTGAGCAGCTGGCTGCGAAGGTCGGAGCCGCGGTCGAAACGCTCGATGCCAAAGGGCAGGGCACGCTGGTGGATGCAGCAGCCAATGCCCCTGATGCGTTCGAGACGGCGCAGAGGGTAGGCGATGACCTCGCAGCGATCCTCTACACGTCAGGCACGACCGGCCGCTCGAAGGGAGCGATGCTGACCCACGACAATCTCGTCTCCAACGCCCTGACCTTGAAGGAAGTCTGGCGCTTCACGGCTGACGACGTGCTGATCCACGCCCTGCCGATCTACCATACCCACGGGCTCTTCGTGGCGAGCAACGTCACCCTGTTCTCCGGCGCATCCATGATCTTCCTGCCGAAGTTTGATGCCGACGAGATTCTCGGACTGATGTCGCGCGCTACAGCTCTGATGGGGGTGCCGACCTTCTACGTGCGCCTGTTGCAGCATCCAGGTCTTACCAAGGAGGCGACCTCCGGCATGCGCCTGTTCGTGTCGGGCTCTGCTCCTTTGTTGGCTGAGACCCACCGCGAGTGGAGCGCCCGCACCGGACACGCCATTCTGGAGCGTTACGGCATGACCGAGACGAACATGAACACCTCCAACCCCTATGACGGTGACCGGGTGCCCGGCGCCGTCGGCTTGCCGCTGCCCGGCGTGTCGGCCCGCATCACCAACCCGGATACCGGCGAGGCGTTGACGACGAACGAGATCGGCATGATCGAGGTGAAGGGGCCGAATGTGTTCAAAGGCTACTGGCGCATGCCGGAGAAGACCGCGACCGAGTTCCGTCCCGACGGCTTCTTCATCACAGGTGACCTCGGCAAGATCGACGAGCGCGGCTATGTGCACATTCTCGGGCGCGGCAAGGATCTGGTGATCACCGGAGGCTTCAACGTCTATCCGAAGGAGATCGAGGACGAGATCGATGCCATTCCCGGGGTGTTCGAGAGCGCGGTGATTGGCGTCCAGCATAAAGACTTCGGTGAGGGAGTGACGGCAGTCGTGGTCCGCTCCAAGGAAGCAATGGTCGACGAGAAGGCGATCCTGGCGGCACTTGAAGGCCGCCTAGCGAAGTTCAAGCTGCCGAAGCGTGTCGTCTTCGTCGATGAGCTACCGCGCAACACCATGGGCAAGGTACAAAAGAACGTGCTGCGGGAGCGGTTCTCCGATCTCTATACGGCACCGGCACGTGCCTCCTAGAGCCTCATCATTGTCCATGCTTTAAATTGTATCGGTAAGGTTGAGGGGATTGCAGCCAAAGAGTTGCGATCCCCTTCTTATTCCCAGGCGCGTCATCAAACCATCACACCGCCGTAAGCGTCCCGACGATTGGTGAAGCAAGAGCACCACGCCAAAATTCATGCGTATATGTGCTGGCTGCATGCCAAGCATGCAGCCTTCACTGTTTCGAAAACCAGAGCAAATGCCCATATGAGGTGAAGGAAACGCTCAAGGATCTTCAGAATTCCATGAAGGAGTCCGTTCCTTGACGATTATTGCCCTCCTCGGCCATTCGCTGGCCAATCTCCAACGTAAATCAGCTAAGCTCGCGCGGCAGAAAGCTCTGTCCCGTCGCAACAGAAGCTACGGCTTTTGGACACCTTTGATAGCAGCACGCCTGCAGCAGGCGGAGCTCCTTGTCAGTGGATATCTCCAGCGTCCCGACAGCACGCCTGATGGGGAAACTGACCGTCAACTCAAGGGCTGGGTATTCCATCGCTGATGGAAGCCCCCCATTGCGTAAGAATGGCAGGCGAATCCTGATCAGCGACTGCTGACCCTGAGCTGACGTTTAGCCGGGGAGTTGAGTCCGCTAGCAGGAATCGTCAACTGCGCTTCGCCCCAAGGCTGGCCACCTCCGATCCGCGAGTGCTGTCCTGTGAACCGGATGCGTTGGAGGAGGCTGTGCTCTGCGTTCCGAGGACGCTCCCAAGCTGAGACAAAAGGTCAACGGGCAGGGGGAAGACAATGGTTGATGAGCGCTCGCTAGCGATATCGTGCAGGGCCGCGAAATAACGGAGTTGCATGGCGCGCGGCTCGGCCGCGAGCAGGTGTCCCGCCTCCACGAGTTTCTCCGCCGCCTGTTGCTCGCCCTCAGCATTGATCACCTTCGCGCGCCGCAGACGCTCCGCTTCAGCCTGCTTGGCAATGGCGCGGATCATATTCTCGTTGAGGTCGATATGCTTGATCTCGACATTTGCCACCTTAATGCCCCACGCATCCGTCTGCTGGTCGAGGATCTGCTGAATGTCGGCATTGAGCCGGTCGCGCTCGGCCAGCATCTCGTCGAGCTCGTGTTTGCCCAGCACGGAGCGCAGCGTAGTCTGCGCCAGTTGGCTGGTCGCGGCCATGTAGTTCTCGACCTTGATGATGGCCCGTTCGGGATCGACGATCCGGAAGTAAATCACGGCATTGACCTTCACCGAGACGTTATCGCGCGAAATGACGTCTTGGGGCGGCACGTCTTGCACAATGACCCGCAGATCGACACGTACCATCTGCTGCACGAAGGGAACGAGGACGATCAGCCCGGGACCCTTCACGCCTGTGAAGCGGCCGAGGGTGAACACAACCCCACGCTCGTATTCCCGGAGTACGCGGATGGCCGCAGCCAGAAAGCCCACGATGAGCAGGACCAGGACCAGATAGGCAACATAATCGAAGATCATGGCTGTCCCTCCGAACCCATCGCCACTTCCGGCCTGCGGCACACCTTGAGCATCAGACCCTCGATCCCGGCGATCTGGACATGCTCGCCCGGGGTAAGAGGCTGGGAGGCTCGGGCCTGCCAGCGCTCTCCAAGGGCAAACACATGACCCTCCTGGCCTGTCCAGTCGAGCACCTCCGCAGGTTGCCCGAGCATGGCGGGGGTACCGGTGCGGACGGGTTGGTGGCGCGCTCGCCAGACATATCCGAGCGTCAGTGTGAGGAGCCCGATGCTGGTCGCAAGTGCTCCCCCAATGACTGTCCAGGAGAGTTGGAACTCGGGTGCATCGGTGTCGATCAGCATCATGGCCCCAAACAGGAAAGCCACAAGACCGCCCAGCCCCAGAACCATGGTCGGGTTGAAGGCCTCCGCGACCAGGAAGGCAAGGCCGAGCAGCATCAGCGCAAGGCCGGTATAATCGACCGGCAACATGTTCAGGGCATACAGGCCAAGGACGAGGCATATGGCGCCGATGACGCCGGGCGCGACCGTCCCGGGATTGCTGAATTCGAAGATCAGGCCGTACAGACCGACGATCATAAGGAGAAAGGCGACATTCGGATCGGTGATCGTCGCAAGCACCCGGATGAGCCAACTTGGTTCCTCCGGGCGGATCGGGAGGCCGGCGGTGGCGAGATGCCGGCGCTTGCCCAGCACCTGCACCTCGCGGCCATCAATGCGGGCGAGGAGTTCTTCGGGTGTCTGGGCCACAAGGTCGATCACGCCCTTGTCCAATGCCGCCTGAGACGAGAGGCTGGCCGCCTCTCGCACAGCCTCTTCCGCCCAGTCTGCATTCCGGTGCCGAAGCTCGGCGAGGCTGCGAATGAAAGCGACCGCATCATTGGTCATCTTCGCGGTCATCGCATCCTTGGTATCCGAGCCCGCGCGGTCAGCACCGTCCTTGTCCTTTGGCCGCTCCGGGGAGGGGAGTCCGGGTAGGCCGCCGATCTGCACCGGCGTCGCAGCTCCGAGATTGGTGCCGGGCGCCATGGCGGCCACATGGGTGGCATAGAGAATGTAGGTGCCGGCGCTTGCCGCATGCGCTCCAGCGGGTGCCACGAAGCCTATGACCGGTACCGGCGAGGCCAGCACGTCCGCGATGATCTCACGCATGCTTGTCGCCAATCCTCCTGGGGTGTTCAGGCGCAGGACGACGGCCTCGACTTTTTGCGGACTGGCAGTGAGAAGGGTGTCCCTGACGTATTTGGCGGTTGCAGGGCCAATGGCCCCGGTGACCGAGATTGAGGTCACGTACCGGTCCGCGCCCGTATTGGGGGGAGTGTCCGAAGCGCTCACCGGGACCCAGGCCGTCAGCACGAGGACAGCCGCCAGCATTCGCATCAGACGTTCCAGGCACACGCRCCAATCTCCCGGATGGTGAGGTCCTTGAGCCCCTTCAGCGAATTATAGCACCGATCGGTCTGACGGGCCATCAAGCGATACGGAGGGGCATTCCTATAGAGCAGATATTGTACGTCCTCTGTAATGGCCTGACCCAGACGGGCTCCCGGTCAGATGAGATTCCGAGCAGCAAGCTCGTTCTTCCGGAGCGAAACACATTGTCTGCGCACGCCGAGCTATGGTCTATCGGTAGTGGCAGGGCGTCTGCCGAGACCTGAGAGAATAAGAAAGATTGGGCCCAGAAGAACCAGGGAGGCGACCATCGCCCAGGCTTCGTTCGTTGCCGCGGCGAGGCCCGCCCTCTCGAGCAAAGGCTGGACATAGGACCGGACCAAGGGGTTGTCGGGAGACGGCAATGACCCGGATAGAAAGGATTCGGGTATGCCTATGGTGCGGGCGGCATCAAGGTCGCCTGCCATTAGGCGGGCGAGCAACATCTGAGAATGTTCGGGGGCTCGGGTCCAGATCACCGTGTCGATCAAGGCAAGACCGACAGCGCCGCCAAGGTTACGCATGAGATTGAACAGGCTGCTCGCATCGTGCACGCGCTCAGGCGGAAGGTGGCCCAGCGCCACGCGGGTCGGGGGGAGAAGGCAGAGCATGATCGCGACGCCGCGGATCGCCTGTGGCCAGAACATCTCGTGGAAATCGGCGTCGCGAGGCTGGGAGGCGCTCAGGCCGAGGCCAAGTCCGAAGAGGACGAACCCGACAACCGTGAGAGTGACCGCATCGATCCTGCGCTCCGCCCGGATAACGAGCGGAGCACTCAAGAGCTGCGCGACGCCAGTGACCAGCATGATCTCTCCGATCCGCAGCGACCCGTGGCCGCGTACGAAGGAGAGAAAGACCGGCATGAGATAGACCGAACCGTATAGTCCGATACCGGTGAGGAAACTCAATATGCATCCGACGGCAAGGCGCCGATCGCTTAGAGCCGCGAGGTCCACGATGGGTGTTAGTGCTCGCAACGTGCGACGGACGAACAGGCTCCCCGAAGCAACGCACAGGACGAAGATCGTGAGGATCCCTGGCGACAGCCAACCCCGCTGGGGAGCTTCCTTCAATCCAATTTCCAAGGTGGCAAGAGACAGGCCGACACAGAGCAGGGCGGTCCAATCGAATGCCCGCGCCAAGCTGAGATTTGAGTGCTCCCGCGGCAGGAAAAAGAATCCGGCGATGCCAGCGGCGAGCCCCGGAACGACGTTGATCAGGAAGAGCCAATGCCAGGAATAGGTCTGGGTGATCCAGCCGCCGACGATGGGCCCCAATGTCGGCGCGAGAACGGCGAGCACGCCCGCAATGGTGATCGCCACCTGCTCGTCCTTCTTCGGAAAGAGCAGGAAGACCGCTGCGAACACCGAAGGGATTAAGGTTCCGCCCGCGAAGCCCTGCAGCACCCGCCACAGGGTCAGCGAAGCAAAGCCCGTGCTGGCGGCGCAACCGATCGAAGACATCGTGAAGACGGCGATGGCGGTCGTGAACAAGCCGCGCATCGTGAGCATCCGGGTCAGCCAGCCTGTCAGGGGGATCGAGATCACCTCGGCAATGAGATAGGCAGTCTGAACCCAGCTCATTTGATCTGGCGGAATGCCGAGGGCGGACCGAATTTCCGGCAGGGACGTGGCTACCACCTGGATGTCGAGGATCGCCATGAACATGCCGAGACCCATGGCGCAGAAACCGACCCAGGCTCGGAGGGAAACGCGTTCGTTCGGCTCGCTCAATGCCGTCATCGCTCTATACGATCTGAGGCTGACAGAATTCCTGGAGCGCCCGCGACTCAGCACGAATTCGGATCGTCAGCACGGTGGCGTTCAGGACGGAAAATAGAAGGGCATACCAGGCCAGCCCGAAGGCAAGGGGCAGAACGGCGACCTCTGCGGCGACGACGATATAGTTGGGATGATTCATGAACCGATAGGGGCCGGTGCGGACCAGCGGCGCCTTTGGCAAGACGATGATGCGCGTCGTCCAGCGCTCCCCAAGGGATGCCAGGACCCAGAGACGGGCCGCCTGAAGGACGACGTACGCCGCGGCCCATCCGAGCGCCRGGGGCCGGTCCCAGGCGAGGCCCCAGAGGCCGAGGAGCCAAGCTGCGTGCACGAGGACGATCAGCCCATAGTGTCCCGCCGCGATCTCGATGGCCCCACGCGCTTTGAGCCGTCGCGTGTTGCGCCGCGCCCAGGCCAGCTCGCCAATCCTTTGCAGCGTGACCAGGATCAGGAGAGCGAGGCCGGCGCTCATGAGCGACGTTCTAGGGCAAGACAGGATGCGGTGAAGCCCGGCCCCATGGCGATCAGGAGGCAGCGCTGGGGCAGACCCGCGCGGAGAACCCTCTCCAGCACAAACAGGACCGTCGGGGCGGACATGTTGCCATGCGTGGCGAGGACATCCCGCTCATGGTCGAGGGTGCCCTGGTCGAGATGGAGCACATGTTCGAGCGCCGCAATGATTTTCGGCCCTCCGGGATGGCACACGAACCGGTCGATGGACGATGGCGGAATCCCGAGCCGGTCCAGAATTCCCGCAACGGCAGGTCCGAGATGGATCTCGGCAAAGGGCGGCAGCGCCCGCGCAAGGACAACGCCGAACCCGTCCGGGTCGATGTCCCACCCCATGATGTCGAGCGTATCGTGCCAGGTATGCTCGCCGGAGCCTTGTGCCGTGGCGAAGCCGCCGTCTCCTGCCCGGATGACGAGGGCTGCCGCGCCATCGGCGAACAGGGCCGTAGACACCACGTTGGCGGCAGTCAGCTTGTCGGGCCTGACGGCCAGGGTCGACAACTCGACCGTCACGAACAAAACGATGGCTCCGGGAGACGCTGCTGCGAGGCGCGTGGCGAGCGCCAGCCCGGTCACGCCTCCGGCGCAGCCGAGACCGAAGAGAGGAATGCGCGCCACATCCTCACGAAAGCCGAGGCGATCCAGCAGATACGCGTCGAGGCTGGGCGTCGCGATCCCGGTGGAGGAGGCGGTGATGACCATATCGACATCGGAGCCGTCCAATCCGGCGGCGGCCAGGGCCTTACGGGCTGCCTCCTCGAACAGATCGGCCGCGCACTGCAGGTAGACCTCCGTTCGATCGGGCCAGCCATGCGGCTCCAGGTACCATTCGAGCGGTCGCGCGGCATATCGCTGAACGACCCCGGCCGTTTGAAAAACCTGCTCGACCTTATCAAAATCGCCGAACTGATCGCCGAAAACCTGGCGCGCAGCCGTTGCGATATCCTTCTGGGTCAGGATATGGGGCGGAACGGCGGTCGCGAGCGACAGGAGGGCTGGACGGTGTGCCATAGGGCGTTCTCGCGCCTCAGGGAATGATCCCAGGAAGCAAAGTAAGCGCACTTGCAAATCATACCGGGTGTCGGTTCGCTTGTCAGCGCGCATAGTAGCGCGCCTTGGCGGGCTTGGATCTCGGCATAGCCATTGTTGTAGAGCAGGATGCGCTCCGGTCCCCAGACGATAAACATGGGCTGGATGGAGCCGAGCATCACGCTGACAAGGGTCTTGAGGGCCTGCGACCACCCCTCAGGTTGGCCGAGTGGCGTCGTGGCCCAGTCGTGAGCGCGGATGCGGACGCCCATCTCCCGCCGCCTGCGAGGAAGTTGCGCTTCGTGTTCGATCCGAGGGTGTCGTGCATAGTGTCCATTCTGCTCATCTAGGCGTCATTGCATCGGCGCTGCTGCAATCGCGCAGAGCGTTGTGGAATCCAGAACAGGGGGTCGAGACGACACCGAAACCATTTCAACCCGAAGCCATTAAAGTCGAACTAGGAAGAAACTCTGCTTAATGGTCACTGAATGCCGAGAACTGATTGGATACCGTCGCTCCACTTGAGAGGTCGCAAGATACGGGCGTGGGATATTCCCACGGCTGCCTACACTGGTGCCAAGCTTGGCATCCTCCTTGCTCTTGCTCACAATCTTTACCACTTCGCCTATGATGGTGACCTTGAGCCGGCCTTTCTAACCCATAGGCTGGTTGAGCTGGTCGGCTTTCCATGTACCGGCCTGATCCTGGCGGGTTCTGCCGCGGCCGTGTCCAACTGGCGCAAGGTTCCGCAAGAGAGTGGCCGGGGTCCAGGGTTGCCGGACCGGGAACCACAATCAGTGTGACCGTAGCTGGTTTTCCGCTTCAGGAAGTCGACACCGGTAACGGGCAATGACAAGTCTTGATCGCTGGCAGCAAACGTGCGGATTTGGTAGGCTCTTATCGGTGAAGCCTGGCCGCATCTTCCCAAAACAGCGCCATATTCTGCTTCAGGATCGCTCCTTGGGTATCATGGTGACCCGCGTTCTCACTACGTACTACTTTACCGTGTCACTGGGAATTCCTCTTGCACTGACCTCCGGGTTTCCATGACGCTATCTGACTGGAAACAAAGCCACTCGGATTTGGCCTGCCGAAGAGATGGCCTTGGCCTTGGTCACACCCGTGTGCCTCTAAGAAACGGGCTTGAGCCGTCGTTTCAACCCCTTCAGCAACAGTTGTAAGACCAAGGTTCCTGCCGAGAGTAAGAACAGACGATATGATCGCCGTGTTCGCTGGACTAGAAGCGAGATCTTGGACAAAGGAACGATCTATCTTGATGGTGTTCACCGGAAACTGCTTCAGATGTGAAAGGGAGGCGTATCCGGTGCCGAAGTCATCCAAGGCGATCCTGATGCCCTCTGTAGTGAGCGTTCGCAACGCCTGCTCGACGTATTCAGCTCCCCGGCCCAGAAACACCGTCTCGGTGACCTCCACTTCAAGATAGCGAGTCGGAATGCCTGCCAATCTGAGCCGCTCTAGCAAGTGCTCTGCAAAATGACCGCTGCGGAATTCGGCTGCCGAGACATTGACTGCCACATGACCGAACTCGAGCCCTGCGTCCAGCCACTGGCGCATATCGCTGATGATGCTCTCCTGCATATGCTGACCCATGACGATGGCCAAGCGTGGATCATCGAACGCGGCTTGAATCATTGATGGCAGTTCTAGACCACCGCGAGGGTTGCGCCACCGGAGCAGAGCTTCGAGCCCTGCAAGCTGCCCTGTGCCCAGCATCACCTTGGGCTGGTAGAAGGGTTCGATCCGGCGCTCCTCGGTTGCTATACGCGCATGGTTCAGCATGGAGGCTCTGCGCTGAGCGTCAGCGCGCATTTCGGCCTTGAACAACATAGCCTTGCCGCGACCGGCGGACTTGGCCGCGTAGAGCGCCATGTCAGCCTGCTTCAAGAGGTCAGTCGCTGCACTTCCATGACCGGGCCAGAGGCTGGCTCCGATACTAGCGCGACAATCGAGGATACTTCCGGCATAGGAAAATGGCTTTTCAAGACAGCTGATGATGCCTTCGGCGATACGGTTTAGTTCCTGTTCACCGTCGATCTCGGGCAAAATAACGGCGAACTCGTCCCCAGCAATGCGAGAGACCGTGTCCCCGCTACGAACCGATATCTGAAGCCTTCGCGCCATCTCCACGATGAGAGCGTCGCCGGCACCATGCCCGAGTGTGTCGTTCACACGCTTGAGGTGATCGACATCGAGGAACAGCAAGCCAACATTCCGGCCTGAATTGGCGTTCTGCCCAATCGCATCGTCAAACCGTTCGTTGAACAGCGCTCTATTGGGTAACTGAGTCAGAGCATCGTGGTGAGCCACCCAGCGGAAGCGTTCCTCCGCCTGCTTCTGTTCGGTTAGATCGCCAACGAACCCCTCCAAGGAAATGGCCTCACCAGCCTCGTTGTAGACGAATTGACCCCGGTCCAGCACCCAACGGATATCGCCCGATCGTGTAACAATCCGGTACACTGCTGAGAAGAGGCCTCGGTCCTTACGTGCTTGAGATATGACCCTTTCGAACTCTTCAAGGTCATCCGGATGGACAATATCAGCCCAATCAAGAGTTCCGCCATCGAAATCAGCGATACGGTATCCGGTCAGGGCTTCGGTGCCCTTACTGAGCAATGTTGTGGGCCAAGGCGCATCCGGGTGAGCCACATAGACGAGACCGGGCAAACTGTTGATGAGGGCTGTGAGCTTGCGCCTGCTTTCGTGCAACGATTCTTCCGCTTGGATCCGTTCCGTCAGATCGCGTGAGACACCGATGATGCCAATGATTTCGCCACCCCTGCGCCAAGGCACCTTTACTGTCTGGAACCGGCGAGGCTCCCCGCAGATCAGGATTGTCTCCTCAACTCGGGACGTTTCGCCAGTCGTGAGGACAAATTCGTCCGCATGCTTGTAGCCCTCGGCCAAATCAGGGGAGTAGAGGTCTTCAACGCGCTTGCCCAGGAGCGAAGTGCCGCCGGCAATATGCTGATTGATGAAGACGAAGCGGCCCTCACGGTCCGTGACGAAGACCAAGTCCTCGACGCTGTCGATCACCGTTTGCAGGAGCTTATGACCCTCATAGGCTCTCTCTTCGGCCAGCTTTCGGTTCTTGATGTTGCAAAAGCAGATAGCCAATCCGTTTTCAACCGGGACTGCATGAATCTCGCACCACGTCGACAGGGGTGGATAGTAGGTTTCGATGGTCGCTGGAAAACCCTCGCTCATGACTTGACGACAATGGGTTCCGAGCGCCGAGTCCGCGGTCTCTGGGAAGACTTCCCAAAGTTTGGCACCTAAGAGATTGCGTCCGCAGGCAATTTCGGCAACGGCACGCTTGTTTAGAAAGGAGAACCGCCACTGCCGGTCGACGATGAGGACGCAATCCGTCGCGGCTTCCAGAAATTTCAAAAAGTGCTGAGGAATGCCGTGATCTGCAACTTCCTTGGTCATTACGCTCCACTATTGCAGGAATTTCTTTCTCAAGGAAAAATCGACTAATGGGATCACCGAAACCACGTCACCAAAGCAGTTGTGTATTTCCATCCTCCAGCCTTGCCACTCATCCGAGAATACCGAGGCCTCAGCCCTCAGTTCCTCGATAGCCTTGTTGGCATAGATTATGGCTGTGTCGATGTCCGCCAGCTCAAGACCATCCTGGTCACGGATGATCCGGTCTCCATCGGTGAGATTGAAGTAGTAGCGAGAGCACATCAAACGGATCTATAAGCCCAGACGTGCTGCGGTGGCCCATGCCGATTTACACGGGCCTCGCTCGGAGCAATCGCCCGCCAGATCGACCGAATCTGCGGAGCATTTGAACGGCTTGCTTGGCTTCAGTCTTGCAAGGTCATCCAGAACGCGCATGGGCTACAACTCTGAATAGCTTGGCCGAATTTTCCCTCGGCGCAAAGCAGAAATAATCCTGATACTATACCTATGGGAACCTATCACGGATCGGCTGAGACGGTACTGGTTCTCGGCTATTTCGACACGGGGCGGAGATCGAGACGATGGAAACGCTTTTCTCGACGAGCAAGGTTCACCCGCGCGACCGGTTCGATTACTGGCATAGTGTTGCATGTAAGAATCTGATTGCTCATGCCTCCGAGCCTGAGTGCCGGCACACATTCCAGGCGGAGATACAATCCGGTGCTCTGGCAGATCTTGGCCTCGTTCTGTTCGAGAACTCACCCATGAGGGTTTCTCACACACAGCATCACTGTGCGCAGATGCGGAGTGATGACCTGTTTGTCTGCCGCTCGATCTCAGGACAACTCGTCTTGGAGCAGGCTGGCCGCGAGGTTGTCATGGAAGCAGGCGACATGACACTTCTCGATCCGCATTTACCCTATGAAGGGAAGTTCTCAGGGGGCACGAAGTTGCTGGTTCTCAAGGTGCATCGGCATGCGCTGGAGGCCCGTGTTGGTAAGACGGCTGACATGATCATGCGCTCCATGAAACCAACCGAGGCAGAACATAGCCTCGCCTCGGGATTTCTGGGGATGCTGCCGGCTCATACAGGTCAATTGGGCAGAGCGGCTGCCGAGATGGTCAAAACACAGACACTCGATCTCGTGGCCGTTTCACTGGCGAAGACGCGTGAGGGGCCAAGGCCGTATCTTTCGTCGGCTCGAACATGCGCTCTGTTGCACGTACAGGCCGCAATCGAAGCTCGTCTCAACGATCCTGCGCTTGACGCGGACGCTATTGCCGCCGCCGCCGGGGTGAGCGTGCGTTACGCGAACGTGCTGCTGGCGCAGGAAGGAACCTCGATTGTCCGGCTCATCCAGTCGCGGCGGCTGGACCGCTGCCACAGGGCCCTAAACGACCCGCTCCAGTTTCATCGCAGTGTCAGCGAGATCGCGTCCGCGTGGGGCTTCGTGGACATGACCCATTTCAGCCGCCGCTTCAAGGCAGCCTATGGTATTCTCCCAAGTGAGTTCCGCAGACGCTCGAAGCAGGACTGAAGACGTTCATGCAACGCCACGATGGATTGCGTCGAAGCCAAGGTCGGTCAGTTCGATCGTCGACGCGTCGGGCGTGGTCACATACCCGAGATGGGTCAATTCGGACACAGCCACGGCGACAGCAGGATCCGTGCCGAAGTGCGCATCCAATGTTGCCATTGTTATGCGAGCGCCGGGTTTTCGGTGTGTCTCACGAAAGAACTTGAGGATCTCGCAGGCCATCTCGCTGAGCTGCATTCTCGCCTCCGTCGGATCAGCTCCTGCTATTCGGCCACGTGTAGGCGGGACCGGGGATCGTTCGGGCTGTTCTTCGATCCTAAACCGCTCATTGCAGCATCGATCTCCTCCATGCTGTAGGCCATGGAGGGTGCAAGGTTCGTGATGTGATGGTCCCATTGCATTCGGCAGGAGATGTAGGCCTCGGCACCGGCCTGCCCGTCAGCCGTGATCTCGATCCCCGCCTGCCGAAGCCGAAGCAGGGCAGCGCGGTAGCGTGCTCGCCAGCGGTCTCGGGTCTGCAGGTCCGGTTGGGTCTCCCGGTCCGACGCGCCATGGGGGAGAAAGGTGTTCTCCAGGGTAGTGACCAGCATCATTGACGCTTCCCATAGCTGTGTGACGGCTCCTGCCTCCTTCAGCCAGCGGTACTTCTGATCATCCAGGGCGCTCTTGATCAGGCTCACCGTGTCCAACGCGACCAGCGTGGATCGGGATACCGAGTGGTATGGATCGCTGAAGCGGAAATAGAACAGCACTGGATAGAAATGGTGTGCTTCCTTGGCCTGGGTCATCTCAACGCCAAGTTCCGACAGGTTCGTGTAGCCGCCACTGAACTGCCCCTCAGGTCCGAGACGTGCCAGCAATTCGGCGGCATCGCCTGTGCACCCTGAAAGGAAATGGATATTCATGGCCAGCACGTTGCGCCGCTGGAGCGCTGTATAGACCTGCATCAGGTAGGTCAGCGTCAGCGACATCACCGACATGCCGATCAGCGAGTTGAACAGGAAGAGCAGCCGCGTGGGGCTCGTGTGCGGGGTGAAGTCGCTCGCCCCGACAATCGCCATGCTGGTCCCCCCGGCATACATCGCGGTGACGAAGTCAGTGGGCGTCTCGCCATTGGTGGCGCGGATGGACGTGCCGAGTTCCGAGTGCATGATCAAAGCTGCCCCGAGCGTCAGCCCGAGAGCCCAGACCCCAACCAGCAGCACGAGGATGACCGGACCGCAGAAGGACAGAACGGCGCCTTGTCTGGTGCCAAGAACCTTTGAGGCTGTGACGAAGGAGGCCCAGACCAGCCGCCCGACCCTGGATCCGATGATGCTTGTGCCGATCCGGGCGTAGAGCACGGTCAGAAAGATATCGAGCAAGATGATCAGGATCAGCAGTATTCCAAGGCCCTGCTCCAGTCGCCCCATCATGGCAGTCTCCTGTCATCCAAGCTGATCCGTCAGGGTCGTTGGGGCTGCCCGGCCGAGCCGGTTGCCTCCCCGTTCTGTCCAGGCTCGATGCGCCACAGCTGCGTCTCAAGGCGCGGGCCGCTCTCAGGCTTGAACCAGCTCATGTCCTGGATGCGGGAACTGGTGACGTAGATGGTTCCGTCGGGTCCCTCCGAGAATGTATCGGGCCAGCGCAGCCGCTTGTCCTGTACGAGGGTGGTGATGCGATCCCCCTCACGGACCTTCACTGCATCCTGCTCAATCGCGCTCAGATAAAGCCGCCCGCGCCCGTCGATCCAAAGACCGTCCGTCGGCTCGGCTTCGGCGACACGCTCCACACGAGCTTCGAGGTCCTTCTGAGACAAACGCGGGTTCTCCAAGGCATCCGTCGCGATGCGATAGAGGGTCCGGCCGGTCAGGGCTTTCCAATAGAGCGTGCGCCCATCGGGAGAGAGCGCAATGCTGTCGGCGGCAAATTCGACCCCGCGCCCGTCGGGCCGGCGCAACTCCTGCCCGTCCGTCTTCACCACCACATCCTTTTCCGGCTGGGTGCTCGGGTGGCCGTCAAGGACGCGTCGAGCCTTGCCGTTCTGTAGATCCACAACAACGAGAGCACCCTTGGCCCCGGCATCGGTCAGGTAGGCATGTCGCCCATCCGGCGAAAACCGTACATCGTTCAGGTAGCTGCCCTGAGGTGCGACCGTCTCGTCGAAGCGGATCACCTGCACGACTTTGTTCGCCTTCAGGTCGATCCTGACGAGCTTGGGCCCACCCTGCACAACGGGTGCCGTGGCTGGCGCGGCCGGATCGACGACCCAGAGATTGCCATGCGCATCGGCCACAACGCTCTGGACGCACACGAAGTGATCCCCGGCTGACATCTGGTTCTTCCTGGCATTGCGCCAGGAATTCCACTCGTCATCCGGGTAAGGTTTGATCTGGCCGTCGCGCGTCACCTCGGCAACCGAGATCGGTGCATCCTCCGTCCACCGCGGGAAGTTGACGAAGACGCGTCCATCCTTCGAAACGGTCACTCCGGTCACTTGGTGTTCAAAACTGGCGACCTGCTGCAGTTGCGCTGTACCCTGCGATGGTGCTGCACTCTGCTGTGCCATGGATGTGGTGGCCAGGAGCGTTCCGAAAAGCAGGGTCACTGTTGTGCGCCTGAGCATGTTCACCTCCATCGCATAGTAATGATCGTGTGGGATACGGCTGCCCTTCACAGCGTGAACGCCGCTCGAGCGCAGCCGTATCGTCGCTCAGTCAGTGAGGACGTGCCCTCTCTTGCGGTGCACGATCGGACACCGCTGCAAGGGCAGGTGCGGCCCGCATGTCCGGCGGCACCTGGAAGTCCTTGGCAGCGCCTCGCGCCGCCTGGACACCCTGCGGGAAGCCTGCCCGATTCCTGTAGGAGCGTGGCCGGCCACGGGGGCGGCTGTGGCGGGCCGTGACCCCCTGCGCACCAATGATGTCGAGCAACGTCACCCCCAGCACCACCGCAAGAGCAATCCCAACATTGTCGCGCTTCGGATTGTCATGCCGCATGGCCGTCATCAGGGTGGCGATGTCGAGCCCGTCTCCAGCCACCCGGCTCCACAATCCAAGGTGCTTGTCGGGGGAGAGCGAGACGATGCCGTGCCCGAGTTCGCGGACGCCATAGGCCCGCACAAGGGCTTCCTTGCCCTCCATGCCAAGCGCCCGGGTGAAGCGCTCCGGCGCGACCAGCTCCGCTACGCCCAGACCGATGCTGTACCAACCCAACGCTTTGGCCATGCGGTCAGCGGCCCCCAGCGAGCTGGGACCGGAGTGGAGAACCTTCGGGTCGCCCTTGGACCGGGCGATGTTCGAGATGTAGTAAGTCATGTTTTCTCTCCCAGGTCTTTAGGGCTTCAAAACCACCTTGATGCAGCTGTCCTGCTTGTCGCGGAACACCTTGTACATCTCGGGCCCCTCATCGAGGCTGACCGTGTGGGTGATGACAAACGATGGGTCGATCTGCCCCTCCTCGATGCGGCGCAGAAGGTCATCGGTCCAACGGTTGACATGCGTCTGGCCCGCCCGGATGGTCAGACCCTTATTCATCAGCTGACCCATCGGGATCTTGTCGACCAACCCGCCATAGACACCCGGGATCGAAATCACCCCGGCCGGGCGGCAGACGTAGATCATCTCGCGGAGGATGTGCGGCCGGTCGCTTTCGGCTCCCAGCATCTGCTTGGCGCGGTCGTAGACCGTATCCGGCATGGAGGGCGAGACATGGGATTCCAACCCGACGGCGTCGATGCACTTCTCCGGGCCCTCGCCGCCGGTGAGCTCGTTCAGACGCTCGACCACGCTCTCCTCGTCGAAGTTGATGGTGATGGCACCGCCGGCTTCCGCCATTTCCAGGCGCTCCGGCAAATGATCGATGGCGATCACCTGCTTGGCGCCGAGGAGGACGGCGCTGCGGATCGCCATCTGACCGACGGGACCGCAGCCCCAGATCGCCACCGTGTCCGTCGGCTGGATGTCGCACTGGACGGCGGCCTGCCAGCCGGTCGGGAAGATGTCACCGAGGAAGAGAACCTTCTCGTCGGGGATACCATCCGGCACCTTGATGTGGGTCGCATCGGCAAAGGGAACGCGGAGATATTCGGCCTGACCGCCAGGATAGCCGCCGGTCAGATGCGTGTAGCCGAACAAACCTGCGGTCGCGTGACCGAATACCTTGTCAGCGAGATCCTTCTTGCGGTTGGTGGTCTGGCACACCGAGAAATTGCCGCGTTTGCACTGATCGCACTCGCCGCAGATGATCGTGAACGGGACAACGATGCGGTCCCCCTTTTTGAGCTTGCTCCTCGCTTCGGGCCCGACCTCAACGACCTCTCCCATCATCTCGTGCCCCATGACATCGCCGGGCAGCATGGCTGGAATGAAATTATGGAACAGATGAAGATCCGAGCCACAGATAGCGCAGCTCGTCACCTTAATAATGGCGTCGCGCGGCTGCTCGAGTTCGGGGTCAGTGACGGTATCGCACCGGATGTCTTCCTTGCCGTGCCAAACGAGGGCTCGCATGCCTTCCTCCTCCTCTTGTCCAACGAAGATGCAGAGGCTCCTGCGTCCGGAAATCGTTATGGCAGGGGGCAGATCTCTGCGGGGATGGTCGTCAGGGCTCGTGGCTTTTGAACGTCTGCGCTTTCGGAAAGTGCTGCGGATAAATCCTGAGGGACATTCCGCTTTATTTTGATGCAGCGCGGTAGTCCGCTCTGCCGACCTATAGCCAGAACAGCAATTGAGCGGGATATTCCTGCTGGGCGATTAGGTTTCGTGCGTGTCTGACCCCTGAGGCATCTTCAGCCCTGGGCTGGGCGACTGGAACCCCGCGGAGGTTGCGACCAGCACGGCTTGTGACAGGGTCTGTGCGCCAAGCCGCTGCATAACATGGGCCCGATGTGTCTCTACCGTTCGAGGGCTGAGACCGATGTCCCGTCCAATTTCCTTGTTGGTCTTGCCGGCCAATAAACCTGCCAGGACTTCGCGCTCCCGTTCCGACATCTCGGCAACCCGAAGCCGCGCCCGGCCTGCCTCCTGGTTTTGCTCATCCTCCTCATGGGTGCTGGCTGCGGCCGACGCCACTGCGGCCAGAAGCTGGTTCGAGTCATACGGGACCGGCAGGAAGTCCACGGCTCCAGCTTTCATCACCTGCACCCCAAAGGTCACGTCGCCTTTGGCGTCGCCCAGAACAATGACCGGCAGACCGATGCGCCGGGCCTTGAGCTCCCTCGGAATAACCAGACCACCAGCGCCAGACCGGCAAATGTCGAGAACCACGCACCCGGCTGCGAGAGCCGGGGCCGCCTCCAGGAAGGATTTGCCAGACGAAAACACTCTGACCCTGTAGCCGGCGTCGCGAAGTAAATGGGACAGACCTCGGTGGGTGGTCTCTTCGGCATCGACAACATACACAAAACGCCCATCATGGCGCGTGATGTCCTGTGCAATGCCGCCGGCTCGGCGGATCTGGCCCTGCGCGTCGCGAATGGGGAAAAAGGTGTTGCGCATCCAACGCACGACCCCATCCTGCCGGATGATGCGAAACTCCTCGGTGCCGATTTCGCCCAGTCTGACGCGTTCAAGCGCGCCTCGCGCGCGTTCTCGGTCATCCGGATGGAGGAAGCGGCTCCAACGGCTGGGATCGCCGAGCACTCCCTCCTGCGGCTCGCCCCAAACGGCTTCGAAAGCGGGGCTCAGGTATTCGAGGTTCATCGTCTCGAAGTTCAGGATCCAAAGTGTGTTGCTCGAGTTCTCGGCGAACTGCCGGAAGCGCTCTTCGCTCTCACGCAGAGCGGTTTCGGCCCGCTTGCGTTCCGTGATGTCCAGGGCGGCTCCAATGAACGCAACGGGACAGCCATTCTCGAAAGTGGTTCGGCCCTGGGTGGAAACCCAGCGCTCGACCCCATCCCCGATCCCGATGACGCGATAGTCGATGTGGTAGACACCATCACCTGTGGGATCGACGCAATGGGCGAGCGCGACTTCAACCTGAGCGCGATCCTCGGGATGCATGCCGGATAGAAATACCTCCTCGTCGACATGAGCATCAGGCGGCAGCCCCCACATCGCCTTGAGCCGGGCATCCCAGTTCAGTGCTCCCGTGACCGGATTCCAGGTGTATGGCGACAGGCCGACAAGCTCGATGGCAGCCTGGATCAGCGCCTGGCTTTCGCGCAACGCCTGCTCCGTCCGCTTCTCCCGCTCGACGACCTGCACCACGAAGACTGCGCCCAGACTCTCCTGAGCGGTCTTGCGGAAGGGCGCAGCGCTCACCCGCGTCCAGATCTCCTGACCATTGGGGAGTGTGACGAGGAAGTCGACACCTGGAACAACGGTCTCACCCCGCAGCGCCCGCGCGCTCGGATAGTCGGAGGGGCTGAGACGCTGGCCCTCAGGGGTGTAGCCCCGCCAGCGCTCGCCTTGCAGGGGATCTCTGGAGGGGATTTTATCAAGGGCGTACTGCTTGAGGATCTGGTTGCTCAGGACGATGTTTCCCTCCGGGTCGACGAGACCCACACCAACCGGCAATTGCTCCAGAATGGCTGCAAGCTTGTTCTCGCTTTCGCGCAGGGCTGACTCGACCCGGACGCGCTCGGTGGTCTCGTGGATCGTACACAGCACCCCGCCAACCCCGCCCGTCTCATCACGAATGGGGCTGTAGGAGAACGAGAACCATGTTGCCTCGGGATAGCCGCGGCGCATAAGCGTCAGCGGCAGGTCCTCGAAGTAGCTGGCCTGGCCTTGCATGGCCCGCTTGGTGATCGGACCGATGGTGTCCCATACCTCCGACCAGACCTCGGGGAACGGCTGCCCGAGGCCGTTCGGTTTGTCACCCATGATCGGAATGTAGGCGTCATTGTAGAAGCTCGTCAGTTCCGGTCCCCAGGCCAAGTAGGTGGGGAAGGCGGAGCTCAGCATGATGCTCAAGGCGGTGCGGAGCGACTGCGGCCAAGTCTCTGCTGATCCGAGGGGCGTGGCAGCCCAGTCGTGGGTCCGCACGCATTCACTCATGATGCCGCCGTTGGGAAAGCCTTCCGCCGTGCTCATTTCATTCCTCTTGGAAACACATCATGAGGGGCCTTCCGACAGAACTTTACGGTTGTTAGGGCGGCTTGCCAAACGGGACTGCGGCTACGCGTCTTTCCCGGCCAATCCTGCCCACACCTGCTCTGTGATGTAAGGGTGGGCTGATGGAGGTCGGCCCGCGCGTTTGGTTCGAAGCCACGTACCTTTCCTCAGGAATCGACCGGTATGCGTATAAGCCCTCGCAACTGCTACCCTCCATGAATCGCGCTGTAGCAATGTGCTGCGGCGAGCGTCTGCTGAAATGACAGAACGCCCGTCCAGGGCGCGGGATAGCCAGCATGGAGGCATGCCATGGCAGACGGATTGTGTGACATTTGTGGTGTCCGGCCTGCGACCGTTCGAGCGCAGGTGGTCAGCAACGGCCAGCGCCAGACCATGGAGCTCTGCGACGTCGATTACCGGCGTTTGGCGCGGCAGCAGCGGTCAAGCTCACCGCTGGAGTCCCTCTTCGGTGGACGGGGCGGCCTGTTCGATGACTTTTTCTCCGATGATTTCTTCGGCGGCAACCCATTGGCAGACACGCGCAATGAGTCTGAGGCGGCTCCTGACATTAGAGATAAATCCTCGTCAGTCCCAATCAGGTCCGGGCGTGGACGCACCCGCGGCCGCGGCGCGGCAGCAGGCGTGGCGGACCGTCTGAGCGAGCATGCTGAGGAGATCCTTCAATCGGCCGCCCGGCGTGCCGGCGAATTCGGCCGCCGCGAGGTTGACACCGAACATCTCCTGCTCGCTCTGACCGAAAGTGACGTCGTCCGCACCATCCTCGACCAGTTCAAGGTCTCGCTCGATGACCTGCGCAACCAGATCGTCCAGGAAAGCCCCCGGGGCGATTTCAATCCGGAGGAAGGCGGTGAAATCGGCGTCTCGCCCCGGGTGAAGAGCGCCCTCTCGCGCGCCTTCGCGGTCTCCGGCGAGTTCGGCCACTCCTATGTCGGCCCCGAGCACCTGCTCATCGGCTTGGCCGAGGAGGGGGAAGGCATCGCACCCGATGTCCTGAACCGCTATGGCCTCACCCCTCAGGCCATCCGCCAACAGGTCACCAAGGTGGTCGGCCGCGGGGCCGAGGAAGGGCGGGTCGACACGCCCACCAACACTCCCAATCTCGACAAATATTCACGCGATCTCACCAAGCTCGCCCGCGAGGGCAAGCTCGATCCGGTGATCGGCCGCGCCAAGGAGATCGAGACCACCATCGAGGTGCTGGCCCGACGCAAGAAGAACAACCCGGTCCTCATCGGCGAGCCGGGTGTCGGCAAGACCGCCATCGTCGAAGGCCTCGCCCAGCGCATCGTTGGGGGCGAGGTGCCGGAGAGCCTGCGCGACAAGCGCCTCGTTGAACTCTCGATCAACTCCATGGTGGCCGGCTCCAAGTATCGGGGCGAGTTCGAGGAGCGCGTCCAGCAGATCCTCAAGGAGGTTACCGAGCGTGAGGATGAGCTGGTCCTGTTCATCGACGAGATCCACACCATCGTGGGCGCAGGCCAGGGCGGCGGCGAAGGCGGGCTCGACATCGCCAACGTGTTCAAGCCGGCGCTCGCCCGCGGCGAGCTCAACCTGATCGGCGCGACGACGCTCAACGAGTACCAGAAATATATCGAGAAGGATGCCGCCCTGGAGCGCCGTTTCCAGCCGGTCTTCGTGCCCGAGCCGACGGTCGCCCAGACCATCATGATCCTGCGCGGCCTGCGCGATACCCTCGAGGCACACCACAAGGTCACGATCACGGACGAGGCCGTCATCGCGGCAGCGGAACTGTCCGACCGCTACATCACCGGACGCTTCCTGCCCGACAAGGCCATTGATCTGATCGACCAGGCCGCCGCCCGGGTGAAGATCTCGGCCACCGCCCGGCCCGTGGACGTGCAGGAAATGGAAGCCGAGGTGCGCCAGCTCAAGCGCGAGCAGGATTACGCCTCCTCCCGCAAGCACTTCGACCGCGCCTCGGAAATCCAGGCCCGGCACGATGCCCGCAACAAGGATCTGCAGGGCGCAAACGAACGGTGGCGGCGTGAACGCGGCTCGGCCTCGACCGAAGTGCGCACGGAGCATATCGCACAGGTGGTGTCCAAGCTCACCGGCGTGCCGGTCAACGAACTCACGACCGAGGAGCGCCAGCGCCTCGTGAAGATGGAAGAGCGCCTGCACAAGCGCGTGATCGGTCAGGAGGAGGCGGTCAGCGCGGTCAGCGACGCCGTGCGTCTGGCGCGCGCTGGCCTGCGGGAGGGGCGCCGTCCCATCGCGACCTTCCTGTTCCTCGGCCCCACCGGCGTCGGCAAGACGGAGCTGGCGAAAGCTCTCGCCGAGACAGTCTTCGGCGAGGAGGACGCGATGATCCGCCTCGACATGTCGGAGTACATGGAGCGCCACGCGGTCGCCCGCCTTATCGGCGCGCCTCCCGGCTATGTCGGCTATGAGGAAGGCGGACAGCTTACCGAGCGCGTACGCCGGCGCCCCTACTCCGTCGTGCTGCTGGATGAGATCGAAAAGGCCCACCCGGATGTCTACAACGTGCTGCTGCAGGTGTTCGACGACGGGCGGCTCACCGACGGCAAGGGTCGCGTTGTGGACTTCACCAACACAATCCTGATCGCCACGTCGAACCTGGGCTCAGACATCATCCAGCGCCACCTCAACCTGCGCGGCACGGCCGAAGACGACCAGGCCCGTCTCAAGCGCGAGCTGATGGACGTGTTGCGCGGCCATTTCAGGCCGGAATTCATCAACCGCATCGACGAGATCATCGTCTTCCACGCCCTTGCCCGCAGCGAGATCCGCTCCATCGTCGACCTCCAGCTGGAGCGGGTGAAACGCACCGCCCATGGCCAAGGCGTCGAGCTTGACATCGACGGCAGCCTTGTCGACCACTTGGCGGCCGCCGGCTTCCGGCCGGAGTTCGGAGCCCGCGAACTGCGGCGCCTCATTCGCTCCGAGCTGGAGACCCAGCTTGCCCGCGCGATGCTGGCAAACGAGGTTCAGGAGGGTGACCGGGTGCTCGCGCGCTGGGACGGAAACCAGCAGAAGGTAGTGCTGGAGCCGCAACCCGCAGAAACGCAAGCTGCGGAGCCGGCTCGGGGCGGCACGAAGGACGAGCCTCGCAGCGCCGTCGAAGTCGAGCGGAAAGCACAGCGCGGAACGGGCAACGGGGGACGCACGGCTGCCGAGTAGGAGGCCGCAGTGGCCGAGCCCGGCAATAGGTCTGAAGCCGACCCAATCCGATCGGACTGGCACCAAGAGCAGTATTGCGTGCGGGGATTACCTTTGGCGACGGGATCACATGAGAGGAGATCATGTAATGGCAGGCAATCGAGCGGTCACATATATCGCGCCTCGCAAGCTTGAGGTGAAAAGCTACGATTATCCGAAGCTGGTCGGCCCCAAGGGGCAGAAGTGCGAGCACGGCGTCATTGTCAAGCTCATCACGACCAACATCTGCGGCAGCGATCTCCACATCTATCGCGGGCGTTTCCCGGCTCCCAGCGGCATGATCCTCGGGCACGAGAACACCGGCGAAGTCGTCGAGGTCGGCTCTCATGTGGAGTTCATCAAGAAGGGCGACATCGTATCGGTCCCGTTCAATGTCGCGTGCGGGAAGTGCCGCAACTGCAAGAACGGCCACACCGACACCTGCATGAATGCGAACGACGAGGTGGACTGCGGAGCCTATGGCTTCAATCTCGGCGGCTGGCAGGGCGGCCAGGCCGATTTCATGATGGTCCCTTGGGCCGACTTCCAGCTCCTGGCGTTCCCCGACAAGGACCAGGCGATGGAGAAGATCAGGGATCTGACGCTCCTCTCCGACATCCTGCCGACCGGCTTTCACGGCTGCTTCACGGCGGGCGTCAGGCCAGGGCACACAGTCTATATCGCCGGTGCGGGCCCGGTCGGCCGCTGCGCTGCTGCTTCAGCCCAGCTGCTCGGGGCGGCAGTGATCATTGTCGGCGACAACAACAAGGAGCGCCTCGCGCTGGTGAAGAACGCCGGCTACGAGACCGTCGACACGTCGAAACCCGAACCCGTAGCGGACCAGATCGAAGCGATTCTCGGGGAGCGGGAGGTTGATGCCGGCGTCGATGCGGTGGGCTGGGAATGCCACGGCTACGGCCCCGATGCTCCCGAGGACCCGACCGCGGTTCTCAACACCCTCTTCCAAGTAGTGCGCGCCAACGGCGCCATGGGCATTCCGGGCATCTATACGTATGGCGACTCCCAAGCCCGGAATGAGGAGGAGAAGCAGGGCAAATATCCCATCGCGTTCGGACAAGCGTGGATCAAGTCGCCTCACCTGACGGCCGGCCAGTGCCCTGTGATGCACTATCATCGCGAACTGATGATGGCGATCCTGAATGACCGGATGCCATACCTGACCCCGCTCCTGAACACCCAGTTCATCTCCCTCGATGAGGCAGTCGAGGCTTATCAGCAGTTCGATCAGGGCGCGCCCGTGAAGTACGTCATCGATCCGCACGGCAGCGTGCCGAAAGCTTCATAGCGGCAGTACTCTGTGTGTCAGAGTCGCGACCGATGCATCCAATAAATGGGCCCATTGTTGAGTGGGCCCATTTTTCGGCTGCTGGACTGCAACTGCTACCGTCCGAAGCAGCACGCGCAGCCTGCGGGATGGCGCATTAGGCTGCGTCCAGGGTCGTCCGCGACGAAGGTGCGATTCCGGACGGAAGCGGTGCCGGCGATCGTCGGTGCTTTCAGGATCGCGCGCGGCGCCGCAGCGCCGCAGATCGGACACAGGGACGAGTCGCTGAATTCCGCCATCGGCCGCAATACCGTGAACGGTCCGCATGCGTCACAGAGATATCCATAAAGCGGCATGGTCTTCGTCCCTCTCATGCAGTTTCCGTGCGAGCAAGAGGCGGTGCAATCTACAGTAACGGCGGGCAATTGCTGCGACAGGTCCGCCCGTGATCGATAGGCTCGCTTAACGCCGGACGCCCTGAACCAAGTCAGGCTGGCCACATCACGCGCAGGTCCCGGAAAACACATTGCCGATCACGGCTTTCCGCGATCAGACTGATGCAGACCAATGTACCATTCGCAGCCTTTCCTAGTCTACAACGGCGCGGCTCCACAGGGGTGTTGTCACGTCAACTAACGCCGGGTGCATTCAGGTATATGGAGTTGCCTAGCTGGTAAAGCAGCAGCGCCTGCCGCCCTTTATGCGAGCGATGCTCGACCGCCTGCATGATCTGGCGGTGGGCCAGAGCGCATGGGCAATGATCTGGAATGGGAATCGGTGGCGTTGGTAGCTGATGGGCTCGATCACGCCATCCCATCTACACACCTTGCCCTCGCTCCCGAGTTAATGTGACAACACCCTCAGATCTGCTAAAGGCAGCTCCGGATCACGCAAGTGCATACGCCAAATAGGGCGCCGTGCGGCTGCCCGATGTTCTTGCCACTTCGACTGGCGACCCCGATACAACCACCTGCCCACCCTCGTCGCCAGCTCCCGGACCGAGATCGATGACCCAGTCGCTTCTCGCCGCTACACGCATATCGTGCTCGACCACGATGACAGTGTTGCCGGCTTCGACGAGCCCATCGAGCTGGGAGATGAGCCTTTCCACATCGGCGGGATGCAATCCGGTCGTCGGTTCGTCGAGGACGTAGAGCGTATCGCCGCGCTGGATCCGTTGCAGCTCGGTCGCAAGCTTGATCCTCTGCGCCTCCCCTCCGGATAACTCGGTCGCAGGTTGGCCCAGCCGCAGATAGCCCAGACCCACCTCGCGCACGATCGTGAGGGACCGATGCAAAGGCGGCTCGTCGGCGAAAAACTCCCAGGCCGCATCGACTGTCATTGCGAGCACGTCGGCGATGGATTTGTCGCGGTACTTGATCTTCAGCGTGTCGGCATTGTACCGCGCTCCATGACAGGTCGGGCAGGGTGCATAGACGCTCGGCAGGAACAGCAGCTCGACCATCACGAAGCCTTCGCCCTCGCAATGCGGGCAGCGGCCCTTGGCGACGTTAAAGGAAAAGCGTCCCGCATCGTAGCGGCGGGCGCGGGCCTGTTTGGTTGCGGCAAACAGCTTGCGGACATGATCGAAAAGGCCGGTATAGGTTGCAAGGTTCGAACGCGGCGTGCGCCCGATCGGCTTCTGATCAACGCGCACCAAGCGCTTGATCCCTTCCATGCCACTGATGATCCGGCCTTCGCTGGTCATTGCCTCTGCCCGCTCAAGCTCCTCGCCCTCTTCCTCCTGCGCAGGGATATCGTGCCCCAGATGCTCCGCTACCAATTCGACCAGCGCCTGGCTGACCAAGCTCGACTTGCCCGAGCCGGATACGCCTGTCACGGTCGTGAACACGCCCAAGGGAAATGCGACGTCGAGCCCGTCCAGGTTGTTGCGTGTAACCCCGGAAAGGCGCAGCCAGCCATTCGGTGGACGCGCTTCCCGAGATGGGAGGGAGCTTTCGCCAAACAGGAAGCGCCGGGTCTGCGAGGCTTCGACCTGCCTGAGCCCGTCCGGCGGACCGCTATAGATCACGAAGCCTCCGTGCTCCCCCGCGCCAGGGCCAACATCGACGATCCAGTCGGCATGACGGATGACATCGAGATTGTGCTCGACCACGAACTGAGAATTCCCGGACGCCTTCAGTTGCCCGAGCGCCTTCAGCAGCGCCTCCGTATCCGCCGGATGAAGCCCGGCCGACGGCTCGTCGAGCACATAGACCACGCCGAAGAGATTGGAGCGCACCTGCGTGGCAAGCCGCAGCCGTTGGAGCTCGCCGGGCGAAAGCGTCGGGGTGCTGCGATCGACGGCAAGATAGCCGAGCCCGAGATCGAGCATGACGCTCAGCCGGGCGACGAGATCCTGCGCGATGCGCTGCGCGACCACCGCCTTTTCCGGATGCTCCGCCTCGATCTTTGCCATCCGCGGGGCCGTCGAGTCCGCGTAGGGGCGGAAGATGTCGGCAAGACGGATGAGCGGCAGACTGGAGATGTCGGCGATGTCCAGTCCTGCAAACTTGACGGATAGGGACTCGGGGCGCAGGCGCTTCCCGTGGCAGAGCGGGCATTCCGTGCTCACCATGTATTGTGACACCCGCCGCTTCATCAGCGGGCTCTGCGTATTGGCGAAGGTGTGCAGCACATGGCGCTTGGCGCTCGTGAACGTACCCTGATAGGCCGGTTCCTCCTTGCGCTTGAGCGCGCGCCGAACCTCCGGCTGCGTATATCCGGGATAGACGGGAACGGTCGGTTGCTCATCGGTGAAAAGCAGCCAGTTGCGATCCTTCTTGGGCAGATCCCGCCACGGACGATCCACGTCGAAGCCGAGCGTGGTCGCGATGTCGCGCAGGTTCTGGCCATGCCAGGCGGTCGGCCAAGCGGCAATCGCCCGCTCGCGGATGGTCAGCGAGTTGTCAGGTACCATCGATTGCTCGGTGACCTCATAGACCCGGCCCAGGCCATGGCATCGGGGACAGGCTCCCTCGGGGGTATTTGGTGAGAACGATTCCGCATAGAGGATCGATTGGCCGCGCGGATAGTCGCCGGCCCGGGAGTAAAGCATGCGCAGCAGGTTGGACAACGTTGTGACGCTGCCCACCGAGGAGCGCGTGGTCGGCGAACCGCGCTGCTGCTGAAGCGCGACGGCGGGCGGCAGACCATCGATGTCGTCCACATCGGGAACCGGCATCTGATGGAACAGCCGCCTCGCATAGGGTGATACTGACTCGAGATACCGCCGTTGTGCCTCGGCATAAAGGGTTCCGAAGGCCAGCGAAGATTTTCCAGAACCGGACACGCCTGTAAACACCACGAGGGCGTCGCGAGGAATGTCGAGATCGATGTTCTTGAGATTGTGCTCGCGAGCCCCGCGGACGCGGACAAACCCAGTTCCTTCCCGCACGGCCATCGGAGATCGAAGCTTGGTGTTCTCTGGCATTGCTTGGCTCAGCGAGATATCGGATCCGTGATTGATCTAGGGCGGTCCGACGCTCCCCGCCAGAGGAATGGTTTCCGCCTCCGCGTCGGGAACAGGCTTTGTCGTTGAACGCCAGGACTGTCATGGAGCCTGTGTTGCGCGCAAGGCATACGGTCCCGAACCGGCGAATGTCAGCTTCGGGTCTTGGTCGTGTCAAAACGCTTTCGCAAAAGACGGATTGCGGCTTTCCCCGCTCCAAGGCCCTTCACCATCATGGGCGAGCGCGGATTGGCTTATCGTCGATGGAATGAAGCTCCCATCGCCTCTGAAGCGAGGATCCGGCGTGTCACAGGCGTGATGACGCGGGCAGAACCCGCCCCTAAGTCCTGAGGGCGGCCATCAGCGGCTGAATACCCAGGATGTTCAGCACCCGAGTGAGATTGTAG
>NZ_JBFUMH010000017.1:0-56463 GCF_054049475.1 Microvirga sp. P5_D2
CGGCAATGTCGATACGTCCGAGCCCTGCACGATCTGCCGAGACGGCAATGTCGATACGTCCGAGCCCTGCACGATCTGCCGAGATGCCAAGCGCGACCCGTCGATCCTCGTCGTGGTCGAGGACGTGTCGGATCTCTGGGCGTTGGAGCGTTYCGGCGCGGTCAACGCGAAATACCATGTGCTCGGCGGCGTGCTCTCGCCGCTCGACGGCGTACGGCCCGAGCACCTGAATCTCGACCGCCTCGTCGAACGCGCATCCGAACCGGGCGTCGCGGAAATCATCCTGGCGCTCAACGCCACGGTCGATGGGCAGACGACGGCGCACTACATCACCGAACTCCTCGGCCATCTGCCCATGAAAGTGACGAAGCTTGCCCACGGGGTTCCCGTAGGGGGCGAGCTCGACTATCTCGACGAAGGCACGTTGTCCGCCGCCATCCGCCAGCGCACATCGTTCTGATAACCGCAGGTGACAGGGGCTGGTCCCGTTGCTAATCAGACGGCACCTGAAATTCTTGCGCCGAGTTTTTCCATGTCCAACACCGATCTCGCCCGTACCGTCGAAGCCGCCTGGGAAGACCGGGCGAATGTGAGCATATCCACCACGGGTTCCGTTCGCGAAGCCGTCGAGGAGGCGATGAGCCTGCTCGATTCCGGCAAAGCCCGTGTGGCGGAAAAAGCAGCGAACGGCGAGTGGCAGGTTCATCAATGGCTGAAGAAGGCGGTTCTGCTGTCCTTCCGCCTCAACGACATGAAGGTCGTCGAGGGTGGTCCGGATGGCGCGACCTGGTGGGACAAGGTGCCGTCGAAGTTCGAGGGCTGGGGCGAGAACCGCTTCCGCGAAGCCGGCTTCCGTGCTGTTCCGAACACCACCGTGCGGCGTGGCGCCTATATCGCCCCCGGCGTGGTTCTCATGCCATCCTTCGTCAATCTCGGCGCCTACGTGGACGAGGGCACCATGGTCGATACTTGGGCCACCGTCGGATCCTGCGCGCAGATCGGCAAGAACGTCCACCTCTCGGGCGGCGTCGGCATCGGCGGCGTGCTGGAGCCGCTGCAGGCCAATCCCACCATCATCGAGGACAATTGCTTCATCGGCGCCCGCTCCGAGGTGGTGGAAGGCGTGATCGTGGGCGAAGGCTCGGTGCTCTCCATGGGCGTCTTCATCTCCGCCTCCACGAAGATCATCGACCGCAATACCGGCGAAGTCTTCGTCGGCCGCGTGCCGCCCTATTCGGTCGTCGTCCCCGGCTCGCTCCCCGGCAAGTCCCTGCCGGACGGCACTCCCGGCCCATCCCTCTACTGCGCCGTCATCGTGAAGCGCGTCGATGCACAGACACGCGCCAAGACGGCGATTAACGAGCTGTTGCGGGATTGAGTTAATCTGCCTAAAGCCAATCTGGATGAAATAACATACAGATTGGCTAAACTGTCATGCGATGGAATTCAGGTTACCTGTTCTGGCTGTTATTCTCACAAGACGGACGGATCGGACGCATCCAATGGTGGATGAGCTGGCTCGCCATAACTTCACTTAATAGCACTCCTTGGCTCATCTCGAAGTTTTACGAGAAATTCCACGAGCAATATCCATTCTCAGTCATGCTCTTCGAGCTTGCTATGATCTATCCTGCCTACACTGTGGATGCGAAACGATTTCATGATCGCAGTTGGAGCGGCCTTTGGGCAATATTCGGGGGCACCTTTACCATTCTAATTATGAGTAAGAGCCTAAGCCTTCTCTATGTCATTTTTCCCAGTAGAGATATGATGCTCATCGTTGTTGGGACAGTTTATATCTTGTCGTTCAGCTATGTGTTTGTGCTTGGCTTTCTGCAAGGCACTGCTGGACAGAATCGCTATGGGATTGACCCATCAACATCTGGTATCTTCAAAGTTCCAAGCCTATGATTGACACCTCGCCCCTCGCTCTCACCCAATCCCTTCTCCGCTGCCCCTCCGTGACGCCGGAGGAGGGCGGGGCGCTCTCGTTCATCGAAAGCGTGCTGAAGGAGGCGGGTTTCGAGGTGCATCGTCCGGTCTTCTCCGAGCCGGGCACGCCCGACGTGGAGAATCTCTACGCCCGCTACGGCTCGAGTGAGCCCTACCTGCTCTTCGCCGGTCACACGGATGTGGTGCCGCCGGGCGATGTGAGCCGGTGGAAGCATGATCCGTTCAGCGGCGAGATCGATGACGGCGAGCTTTATGGGCGCGGCGCGGTGGACATGAAGGGCGGCATCGCCTGCTCGATGGTGGCGGTGCTCGATTTCATTCGCGAGAATCCGGATTTCAAAGGCTCCATCGGCTTCCTCATCACGGGAGACGAGGAGGGGCCCGCCATCAACGGCACGGTCAAGCTTCTCGAATGGGTGAAGGCGCGGGGCGAAAAGTTCGATCACTGCATCCTCGGCGAGCCGACCAATCCCGACCGCCTCGGCGACATGATCAAGATCGGGCGGCGCGGGTCGCTCACCGGCAAGATCGTGGTCGAGGGCAAGCAGGGGCACGTGGCCTATCCGCATCTTGCGGACAATCCCATTCCCGGCATGCTGCGCCTGCTCGACGGGCTTCTTCGCGAGCCGCTCGACCGGGGCACCGAGCATTTCGATGCCTCGAACTTGGAAGTGACCACGGTGGATGTGGGTAATCCCGCTTCCAACGTGATCCCCACCGAGGCTAGGGCCACCTTCAATATCCGCTTCAACGATCTCTGGACGCCGGAAAGCCTGGAGGAAGAGATCGCCCGTCGCCTGCGCAAGGCGGCCGGCAACAATGTGCGCTACACCCTGCAGATGGCACCGACGAACGCCACCGCGTTCCTCACCCCGCCGAACGCCTTCGTCGGCTTCATTGCCGACGCCATTGAGGCCGAGACGGGCATCCGTCCCAAGCTCTCCACCACGGGCGGCACGTCGGATGCCCGGTTCATCGTCAAGGATTGTCCGGTGGTCGAGTTCGGCCTCGTGGGGCAGACCATGCACCAGAGCAACGAGCGCGTGGCCGTGGACGATCTGGCCAAGCTTGCGGCGATCTATCGCAAAGTGTTGATGGCCTACTTCGCCCCCGGGGCTTGAGGCTCCAAGCACAGCCGAATTAAACTAAAGTCGCATCCTGTCTGGAACGTTTGCGGCTTCAGCCTGTTCTCGTGAACACCTGAACCGTCAAGAGGTGGCACATGATCGTCACGGCTGATGAGGTCAACCGCTCGTTCAAAGGCACCATCGATCTGCTCAACAGCAGGTCCGAGGGGCTGAAATCCTTCGACATGAGCGAGCGGGGCTTCTGGCGCTCCTTCTCGGCGATCTGGCTGACGCTTCCCGCCTACATCATCTCGCTCGCCATCGCACGCATGCGCCTCGGCGCGGTTCCGGATGGGGCGCTCCTCGACAATCTCTGGGTCGATGCGGTGGTCGCTCTGGGTCACGTGGGCGGCTATATTGCGCTTCCTCTCGCGATGATCTTCATCGCTCGCGGCTTCCGGCTCACTGGTGCCTATGTGCCCTTCGTCATCGTGACGAACTGGATCTCCGTGATCGGCCTGCTCGTTCTGTCGGTTCCGGCGATGCTGCTGCTTTTGGGCTGGGCCACGCCGTCGCTCGCCAGCCTCTTCAGCCTCGCCTTCGCGGTGGTCCTCGTGCGGATTCAGTGGTTCGCGACGAAGGAGACGCTCGGTCTCTCCAGCATCTCCGCATTGGGCATCGTCCTCTTCGGGATTCTGCTCAATTCTGGCGTGGGAAGCCTGACACGCGGCCTGTTGAGCTAATCCGGATAATCGACGCCGATCAGGTAAAGCCCCGTGGAGGGCGCCATCGGCCCGCAGCGGGTACGATCCCGCGCGTCGAGGGCGGCGCGCACGTCCGCGACCGACCAGCGTCCGGCTCCTGCACGCTCCAACGTTCCTGTGAGCGAGCGCACCTGATGGTGTAGGAACGAGCGGGCGGAGGCATAGATGCGGATCTCGTCGCCGACCCGCTCCACATCCAAGCGGTCGAGGGTGCGGATCGGGCTGTTCGCCTGGCATTCGGCGGCACGGAAGGTTGTGAAGTCGTGCTGGCCGATCAGGGTCTGCGCGGCCTCGTGCATCACGGAGGCATCGAGCGGCCAGGCTATGTGCCAGACGCGGGTGGCATCCAGCGTCGGCGGGGCGCGGCGGTTGAGGATGCGATAGACGTAGTGGCGCTTGATGGCCGAAATGCGCGCGTTGAACGTCTCCGGCACCATCTGCGCGGAAATGATCGCGACGGGTTTGGGTTTCAGATGCGCGTTCGCGGCATCGCGCACCGTATCCGGGCGCCACTCCTTCGCGAGATCCACATGCACGACCTGATGGGTGGCGTGGACACCGGAATCCGTGCGGCCGGCGCAATGGATGCGTACCCTCTCGCCCGCAAAGCGCGCGATGGCATCCTCCACCGCCTGCTGCACGGAGAGCCCATTCGTCTGGTGCTGCCAACCGGTAAACGGCGTGCCGTCGTATTCCACGACGAGCTTGTAGCGAGGCATGTTATTTCAGTTCTGCGAAGGCTCTGGCGTAACTGACCGAACCATGAGCCTCTTTCCCTTTTTCGGAAAGGGCGAGGGCCTGGAGATAAGGCCCGTCATAAAGCGTCTTGAGCTTGCGCGCCAGCGCCGCCGTGAATCCGAAGCGGCCATAAAAGTCCGGCTCACCGAGCACGACCACGAGATCGTAGCCTTCGGCCCGCATCCGCCTCAGTCCTTCCTCGACGAGAAGCGTGCCCACACCCTGTCCTTGGCCCGCCGGAATGACGGCGAGCGGGGCGAGAGCGCAGCCCTTGATGGAGGGCACCCCATCGACGCTCAGGCGGGAAAAGGCAATATGGCCGACCGGCTCCTCCGCGTAGGCGGTCAGGGACAGGATCAGGTCGCCGTCGGTGCGCAGGTGCTGGACGAGGGTGGCCTCAGCGAGCTGCCCGAAGGAAGCCTCATAGATGGCGCGGAGCGCAGCCCAATCGGCGGATTCCTCCAGACGAAGCTTCATAGCCTGCACTCACAGAAAGCGGACGCCTGGATCGATCCTCACGCCGCGAAGGAATTCATCGAATGCCACAGGCCCCTTGCCGGCGCGCTGAACCTGGATCAGGCGCACGGCCCCGTCGCCGGTGGATACTGTACCATCATGGCCGAGGAGTGTGCCAGGGGCTCCCGAACCTTTTCCCAGGGTTGCGCGAAGCACCTTTACGCGCTCTTCGCCCTTGCCGAAATCGGCAGTGAAGAAGGCGCCGGGGAACGGGGAGAGGCCACGGATGTGATCGTGCACGGCCTGAGCGGGCTTGGCCCAGTCGATCCTTGCATCCTCGTTCTTGATCTTCTGAGCGTAGGTCACGCCCTCCTCAGGCTGGGGCGTGAAGCTCAAGCCCCCACGGGAAATGGCGGCCAGGGCGCGCACCATCAGGTCCGCTCCCAACACCATCAGCCTGTCATGGAGCTCGCCCGCATTCATGTCGGGCGCAATCGCGACGCGCTCGGCCATGGCAACTGGGCCGGTATCGAGGCCCTCTTCCATCTTCATGACGGCGACGCCCGTCTCCTTGTCGCCCGCCATGATGGCGCGCTGGATAGGGGCCGCGCCGCGCCAGCGGGGGAGGAGGGAGGCATGCAGGTTGAGGCAGCCGAGTTCCGGCGCTTCGAGAATGGTTTTGGGCAGGATCATGCCGTACGCCACCACCACCGCCACATCGGCCTGATGGCTGTGGAAGATTTCGGCGGCGTCCTCATTGCGCAGGGTCTTCGGAGTGAACACCGGCAGGCCGAACCGATCCGCCATCTTATGGACGGGGGAGGGTTTTAGCTCCATGCCCCGGCCAGCGGCGGCGGGTGCGCGGGTATAGACGGCAATCACGTCGTGACCCTGACCCACGATCTCGGAGAGCGTCGGCACCGCGAAATCCGGGGTGCCCATGAAGACGATGCGCAGGCTCATGCTCCGGCCTCGCGCTTGGCGGCCTTCTTGAACTTGGTCATCACCCGGTCGCGCTTGAGCTTCGACAGGTAGTCGATGAAGAGCACGCCGTTGAGATGGTCGATCTCGTGCTGCACGCAGGTCGCCAGAAGGCCATCCGCCTCCTGCTCCACGACCTCGCCCTGGATGTTCATGTAGCGGAAGCGCACGCGGTCCGGGCGCTCGACCTCCTCGTAATATTCGGGGATCGAGAGGCAGCCTTCCTCATAAACCCGCTTCTCTTCCGAAGCCCAGGTGATCTCGGGATTGATGAGCACCATGGGCAGGCGCTCGTCGTCGGACTTCGACACGTCCATGGTCACCATGCGGATAGGCAGGCCGATCTGGATGGCGGCCAGTCCCACGCCAGGGGCGTCGTACATGGTTTCCAGCATGTCGTCGGCCAGCTGGCGGATCTCTTTCGTGATTTCCTTAACGGGCTCGGAAATCAGGCGGAGCTTGGAATCGGGAATGATGACAAGGGGTCTGATGCTCATGATCGCGGGAGATAAGGGCTTCCTGGAGGATGGTCAAATCGTTCGTGATATGTTCGGATGAGGCCGTCAACCGAAAGCCTACCACATGAATGACGTCGTCCTGATCCTCGGCACCCATGCCCTCACATGGGGAAACATCGTGATCGGGATGGCGGGTCTGAGCCTTCTGCTGCTGATGATCGTGACCCTGCTGCTTGTCCGGTCGCGGAGGGAGCTGGCGCTGGAAGCAGGCATCGATGCCGAGCGGGCGCGGGAGATGGACGACAAGGTGGCCGAACTCACCCGCATCCAGGCCGAGATGACCGGCCGGATGCAGACCATCGCCGAGGTCTTCGGCTCGCGCCAGAGCGATTTCGTGCGCATGATCTCGGAGCGGATCGACGGATTGCAGCACCGGGTCGGGCAGGGCCTGGAGGCATCCATCCGCCATCAGAGCGAGAACCTGTCGAAGCTCAACGAGCGCCTCGCGGTCATCGACGCGGCGCAGCAGAATCTCAGCAATCTCACCGGCGAGATCGTGGGCCTCAAGGATATCCTCTCCAACAAGCAAAGCCGCGGTGCCTATGGCCAGGGCCGCATGGAGGCGATCATTCGCGATGGCTTGCCGGCCAATGCCTTCGAGTTCCAGGCGACGCTTTCCAACCGCACCCGTCCCGATTGTCTCGTGCGCCTGCCGGGCGATGAGCGCGGCCTTGTGATCGACGCCAAGTTCCCGCTGGAAGGCTTCACCTCCTTTCGCGAGGCGAAGGGCGAGGACGCGAAAACCCGCGCCGCATCCAGGGTGCGCAGCGACATGCTCGTGCATGTGAAGGACATCGCGGAGAAATACCTGATCCCCGGCGAAACGCAGGACATAGCCATGCTCTTCGTGCCGTCGGAATCCATCTATGCCGATCTGTCCGAGCATTTCGAGGACGTAGTGCAGAAGGCGCACCGCGCTCGCATCGTCATCGTCTCCCCGTCGCTCCTGACCCTTGCGATCCAGGTGATGCAGGCGCTCGTGCGCGACGCGCGGATCCGCGAGGAGGCTCGTGTGATTCAGGTCGAGGTGCAGAAGCTGTTGGAGGATGTGACGCGCCTCGATGGCCGCGTGGCGAAGCTCGACGCGCATTTCCGCCAGGCGCAGGAAGACGTAGCCCAGATCCGCGTCTCGACCGACAAGATCGCGAAGCGTGGCGAGCGCATCGAGACCCTGGAATTCGATGAGGGGGACGCGGCCCATGCCGAGTGGCTGCGCCTCCAGGGACGGAATCTCCGCGCCGTGGATTAACCCTGGAACCGCCTCCACCTCGCGACGTTCTCCCAACGCGATCGGACGCGCGAATGCGAATGCGGGCGTCCGTCATGCGATACTCATCATAATCTGGGAAGGATTTGCGCTATGGGCCTTTTCTCCAAGGACATCAAATCGCTGGACGATCTCTTCATCCACACCTTGCAGGACATCTATTACGCCGAGCAGCAGATCACGAAGGCGCTTCCCGAGATGATCGCGAAGGCCACCGATCCGCAGCTCAAGCAGGCGTTCCAGACCCATCTGGGTGAGACAGAGCAGCAGATTCAGATGGTGGAACAGGTGTTTCGCATGCATGGCCATGATCCCAAGGGCGTGACCTGCCCGGCCATTGACGGCATCATCGACGAAGCGCAGGAGATCGCGGGCGACATCGCCGATCCGCAGGTGCTCGACGCCGCCCTGCTCGCCGCCGCTCAGGCCGTGGAGCACTACGAGATTACCCGCTACGGCACGCTCGTCGCCTGGGCGAAGCAGCTTGGCCGCGAGGATTGCGCCGGCGTGCTGCATCAGATCCTGGAGCAGGAAAAGTCCACGGATCAGAAGCTCAACCGCATCGCCGAGAGCAAGATCAACACACAGGCCGCTTAAGGTTCTGGTGGATGTTCAAGGGAATGGCCTCCGAAAGGGGGCCATTTTCTTGTTCAAAGCTACTTCGCAGGCAATGCGTAAAGGCGCAGGAAATCTGCGAGATCGTTGGTGATGTAGTCGATATCCGGCGTCTTCACTGCTTCCTGCTCGAAACTTTCCCGGAATGGATCGACGGTCTTCGGCACGATCAAGGTCGTGGTCATGCCGAGCTCGTGCGGCACCATGAGGTTCTTGGCGATGTCCTCGAACATGGCCGATCGGGACGGCTCGACGCCATGCTTGTCCAGAAAGGTCTCGTAAGCGCGCCGCTCGGGCTTGGGCACGAAATTCGAGGCGGCAATGTCGAACACGTCCTCGAAGTGATCGAGAATGCCGATCTTCTTCGCCACGTTCTCCGCATGCTTGCGGGAACCGTTGGTCAGGATGAGCTTGCGACCGGGAAGTCGCTCGATGGCCTCGCCGAGGCTGGCATTCAGCTCGATATCCGTGTGGTCGATATCGTGCGCGAAATCGAGGAAGTCGTGCGGATCGATGTCGTATTCGTCGATCAGCGCCCGCAGGGTCGTGCCGTATTTGTGATAGAAATACTTCTGCAGGGCTCGCGCGGACATGCCGTCGAGGCCGAAGAGATCCGCGATGTAGAGCGTGATCCGTTCATCCACCTGCGGCCACACCCGAGAGGTGTGCGGATAGAGCGTATTGTCCAGGTCGAAGACCCACGTGTCCACATGGGCGAAAACGCGGGAATCGGCGGAAGACAGATGAGGTTCGACGGCAGGCTTAGCGTTCATGAATCTCAAAGACGACAATGGGGCCGTGCGGCCCCACTGGATTGAATATAGGCGACGTTGCCTGCCACTGAAAGGGGTTGGTCGTTGGTAGTGAGTAGCGAAGAAGAGATTCCTTCAACCACAAACCACTCACTATGCAACATTAACCCTTAGCCCCGGCGGATCAGGGTGCCCGCGCCGTGGTCCGTGAACAGCTCCAGAAGCACCGAGTGAGGCACCTTGCCGTCCAGGATGACCACCGCCTCCACACCCTTTTCCAGGGCATAGATGCAGGTCTCGATCTTCGGAATCATGCCATCGGTGATGGTGCCGTCCGCGATCAGGCGGCGGCAATCCTCGATGGTCATTTCCGGAATCAGGTTCTTGTTCTTGTCGAGAACGCCGGGAACATCGGTCAGCAGCAGGAGGCGCTTGGCGGTCATGGCACCGGCGATGGCGCCGGCGAAGGTATCCGCGTTCACGTTGTAGGTCTGGCCGTCCTGGCCGGTCGCCACGGGAGCCAGCACCGGAATCAGCTCGGCCTGGAGCACCTGGTCCAGAACCTCACGGTTCACGTGCTCAGGCTCGCCCACGAAGCCCAGGTCCACCACCTTCTCGATGTTGGAATCGGGGTCGACGGCGGTGCGGGTCACCTTACGGGCGGAAACCATGTTCCCGTCCTTGCCCGAAAGGCCCACGGCCTTGCCGCCCTCGGCGCCGATCCAGCCGACGATCTGCTTGTTGATGGAGCCCGCGAGCACCATCTCGACCACCTCGACGGTGGCGGCATCGGTCACGCGCAGACCGCCCTTGAACTCGGACTTGATGCCAAGCTTTTCCAGCATCTTGCCGATCTGCGGCCCGCCACCGTGCACGACGATAGGCTTGATACCCGATTGCTCGAGCAGAACCACGTCCTCGGCGAAATCCTCGGCCGCCGCCCGGTCACCCATGGCGTGGCCGCCATACTTGATCACTACGACCTGCTGGTCATAGCGCTGCATATGCGGCAGAGCCTGCACAAGCACTTCAGCCTGCACATGGACGTCGGGGAGCTGGTCGGGATCAGTCATCAGGGGCTCCAGCAGGGACAATTCGGGACGAAACGGCTTGCCTTCTATCCGAATGGCAGTCCCGTGCAAATAAAGACTTCAGGATCGCGTAGKAACAAGAGCGGCGATTCCAACGATGATCCATCCAATCATGAGCAGAATCCCGCCTGTAGGYGCTGCCCTCGGGAAAAGCGCCACTCCAGAAAAAGCACGGCGGGATAGGTCTCCGCAGAACAGAATCAGACCGAGAACCAGGATGTAACCGGCGACGGGCCCGAGCAGGGAATGGATGGCGCCGGTCGTCGTAAGGGCCGCAAGCGCCAGCAGGGCAGGGGCATGAAACAGCAGGAATTGCGCTGCCGTGGCAAGATTGCCGCCAGCCACATGGGCTGCGGCGGCTGACAGTCCCACACCGAGAACGCCCGAAAGTGCGGCGAGGACGATCAGCGCCCGGGTGGCAAGGCTCATGCCACGCCCCGCTCGCTCAGCAGGCGCGCAATGCCGGCGCGTAGCTCCGGGATGCCGAAGCCGGAGCGGCTGGAGGTGGGCAGGATTTCAGGGAAGGCCGCGGCGCGCTTGGCAATCTTTTGCGCCGTGTCGGCCATGCATTTCTCGAGCTCGCCCTGCTTCAGCTCGTCCGCCTTGGTCAGGACGACCTGATAGGAGACGGCGGCGGTGCCCAGCGTTTCGAGCACCCCCTCATCCACTGGCTTGATGCCGTGGCGTGCATCGATCAGCACATAGACGCGGGCTAGGCTCGCGCGGCCACGGAGATAGTCGTGGATCAGCTGTGTCCAGGCATGCACCTTCTCCTTCTCCACGGCGGCATAGCCGTAGCCCGGCATATCCACGAGATTGAAGCGGTCGCCGATGTTGAAGAAGTTGAGCTGCTGCGTGCGGCCCGGCGTATGCGAGGTGCGCGCGAGCGTATTGCGCCCGGTCAGCGCGTTGATGAGGCTGGACTTGCCCACATTCGAGCGGCCGGCAAAGGCGATCTCCACCTTGCCCATGGGCGGCAGCCCTTTGAGGGAGTTTGCCGCCCAGATGAAGTCGGCCTCGCCCGCAAAGAACTTGCGGCCGATTTCGAGGAAGGGGTCGATGTCCTGGTTCGTGGGGCTTGTCTCGGTCATGGGGCTCTTATCGGCGCTCGGATCGCATTGTTCAAGGTGCCTCTCCGCTTTCCGGCCGGGCTTCAAGCGCATTAGAGCCAGAAGGGATCAACTCTGGAGAGGGATTCCACCGCGGGCTTGCTCTTGTCGAGAAGCTTCTCGCGCCGCCGTTTCGCCCGCTTAGGCGAGATTTCGACGAGCGAGGGGACGAGGGAGCCGCTGACCGCCAGATCGTGCAACTCGCCCAGCATCTCCTGAAGCTCCTCCAGAATGTCGGCCAGTTTCTTGCGGCGCTTCGAAGCCTTGCCCGATGGAAACAGCGAGGCGAAGAACTCGACGCCGTAACGCAGCTTCTTGATCCGGATCCGCAACTCGTGCCGCTCTTCCTCGCTGCGTTTACGCAGGCGCTTGCCGTTCCGGCGGATGCGCTTGAAGCGGCGCGACAGCTCGTCGGTCACGAAATCCCGCGCCGGGTGCTCTTGGGCTTGCTTCGATGCGGCAGCAGTGATCCAAGCGCCCGCTTCGATCCAGGCGGCAGTCTTGAGAACGATATCCATGAAACGGCGGGATTCGAGGGTCTCCAGCAATTCGCGATAGGCCTCGCCCCGACTTTGCTCGACCTTTCCGATCTGCGACTTGTCGTATTCGGTCTTCGAGGAGCGGATATGCTCCAGAAGAACATCGAGGTCCCGGGCTTTGCCCATGGCCTGCCCGGCCCAGCGGAGATCGTCCTTGATCACGGTGCTCTCGGGATCGGTCAGCAGCTGCTTTCCGAACAAGGAGAGGGCGGCGCGCAGGCGGCGCAGGCCTACACGCATCTGGTGCAGGGTCGCGGGATCCTGCGTCTGCCGCACGAGGGCTTCGTTGTGCAGCATCTGGGACAGGCATGACCGCGAGATGATCTGAAAGGCATCGGCGCAGGTCGCCTTCTTCGGAAGTGTGATCGGCTTCGCGCGGGCGGGTTTCAGGGATTCAGCATCGAGGAGGCGGTAACCGCGCTCCGATTTCGCCAAGGTCGAGAGACGTAAGGGCGCGATTTCGCTTAAAGCGCGGGCGAAGGCGAAGAGAGCGGCAGGATCTCCTCGCTTGAGTTCAAGCTCGATCTCCAGGAAGGAAACGTCCTGCTGCCTACCCGACGCCTTGGCCCGGTCGAGAGCGACTTCGATCAGGGAGCCATCGAACTCGGCCTCAAAAGCCTTTCGATCCGTATCGACTGTGAAGAGAGGGCCGATGCTCTGCCGTAGCGCCTCGTCCGACACGAGCGATTCGAGGGGTGTCCCGGACACTGCGGATAGATCGAGCGCGCCATCGACAGGGGTCTCCCATTCGCCGCGATCCATGGTGAGGCTACTATCGGCGCCCTCGGCCTTGATGGTCTGGATGGCGCCGCCGTTCCTGTGGCGAACGCGCAGGCTGATGCCCTCGCGACGCAGGGCGTGATCCTCGGTGTCGAAGTAGACCGCATGGAGCTGCCCGCCTTGATCGGGCAGGGGGCTGAGATGCGACAGAGCCGAATGCTTGAGAAGGTCGTCGATGGAGCCGGAGGCAAGTTCGAGCTTCAGCTCGATTTCCCGGGGTGGGGAATTCCGCTTCGTGCGGCTTTCGGGGGCATGCATGACCTGTCACCGCTTTGTTGCGCCTTTGATTATCTAGGGGCGGGGCGGCCGGAGGAAATTGCGACAGAGCGGCAAAGGCCCAAAAGAAAATCCCCGGGACGAGGCCCGGGGATGATCAGCTTATCGGTTGTCTGCCTCAGCCTTTGGCCGGGCTGGCCTTGCGGTTGAAGGTCTTGCGCAGGTTGTCCCAGAGCTCGATCTTCACGCCGTTGCGCTTCATGATGAAGGCCTGCTGGCTCACCGAAAGTAGGTTGTTCCAGGCCCAGTAGATCACGAGACCGGCGGGGAACGAACCGAGCATGAAGGTGAAGATTACCGGCATCCACGAGAAGACCTGCTTCTGCACCGGGTCCGGCGGCTCCGGGTTCATCTTCATCTGCAGCCACATGGTGATGCCCATGAGGATCGGCCACACGCCGAGCATCAGGAAGTGGCCGATCACCGGCACCGCGCCCGGGTTGTAGGGCAGCAGGCCGAAGAGGTTGAAGATGGAGGTCGGATCGGGCGCCGCGAGGTCGCGGATCCAGCCGAAGAACGGCGCATGACGCATTTCGATGGTGACGAAGAGCACCTTGTAGAGCGCGAAGAAGACCGGGATCTGGATCAGCACCGGCCAGCAGCCGGCAACCGGATTGATCTTTTCCTTCTTGTAGAGCTCCATCAGCGCCTGCTGCTGCTTCATCTTGTCGTCGCCGTAGCGCTCGCGGATGGAAGCCATTTCCGGCTGCACGGCCTTCATCATCGCCATGGAGCGGTAAGATTTGTTGGCGAGCGGGAAGAACAGGATCTTCAGAAGCACCGTCACGATCAGGATCGCGATGCCGAAATTGCCGACGAGGTGATAGAAGAAGTCCAGCACCTTAAAGAGCGGCTTGGTGATGAAGTAGAACCAGCCCCAGTCGATCATGAGGTCGAAGTTCTTGATGCCCAACGTGTTCTGGTAGTTATCGACGGTCGCCACTTCCTTGGCGCCCGCGAAGAAACGCTGCGTCGTCTCGGCGGCGCCGTTGGCCTGAACCGTCTGCGGCGTTCCCTGCACGATCGCATGATAGGTGCGGCCCGTCTGGCTCTGCTGCGAGGTGAAGGCGCCCTGATAAGTCTGGGTCTGATCCGGAATGACGGCAGCAGCCCAGTACTTGTCGGTGATGCCGAGGAATCCGCCCTGCACGTTGTCCCACTTCTTCTCGGAAACGGTCGAGCCGGCTGCGGGGGCTTCCTTGTCGAGGGTGTCGTACTTGAATTCCTGCAGGCCTTGATCGCCAATGACGCCGATCAGGCCTTCATGCAGCACGTAATAGCCGAGGGTCGTGGGCTTGCCGTGGCGGGAGACGAGGCTGTAGGGGCGCACGTCCACCGGCGCACCGCCGCGATTCTCGACCGTGTTCTTCACGGTGAACATGAACTTGTCGTCCACCGAGATCGTGCGGCGGAAGACGAGGCCCTGGCCGTTGTCCCAGGAGAGGATCACCGGAGTCGAGGGGGTCAGTCGGCCGCCGTCGGCGGTCCATTCCGTGGTGGCATTGGGGACGGCGACACCCTGCGCCGCGGCCCAGCCGAACTCGGCGTAATAGGGGTTCTGCGTGCCTTCCGGCGAGAGCAGGATGATGTTGGGGCTGCGCGGATCGACGGTCTCGCGGTAATTCTTCAGCGCCACATCGTCGATGCGGCCGCCGCGAAGGTTGATCGAGCCCGAAATTGCCGGGGTATCGATCGCAACGCGCTTCGTGCGGGCAAGGGCAGCCTCACGGGATTCGATGGCCGGAGCCGCCGGGGTGCTCGGCACCGTGCCGGGTATAGTCGGCGATGCGCCGCCGGCCTGGCTTGGGCTCGCGGGCGGGTTGGGAGCGTTCGGGTTTACCTGCGCGGATTGCTGCTGGGCTGCATGGCGCTGCCTCTCAGCCTCGGGGGCGGCATAGAAATATTGCCAGCCCAACAGGACCGCCAGCGACAGGGCGATGGCGAGGATGAGGTTTTTATTGTCTTCACGCATGGGAATGTCCGCGACGCTCGCCGTTGGGGTGAGGTGAGGAGGGAGGTCGGCGATCCGAGAGGTGGGCGCTTTTCGGCTTGGTTACAACCCTTAGCGCGCGCCGCAGATCGTCGATGAGCAGGTCATAATCCGCCGCCAGGATATCGCGCCGTCCGATGATCACGACATCCGCATCTATGGTCGCGTAATCCTGGCATGCCGCAAGAACGACAGTCCGAAGGCGACGCTTGATCCGGTTGCGCTCGGTGGCGTGGCCGACACGCTTGGTGACGGTGAGCCCGACCCGAAGGCCAAGCTCGGCGTTCTGGTCGGAATCCCCGCGCAGGCGTGCCTGCACCGTCATCCGCTCCGTATGAAAGCGGCGGCCACTGGCCGCCGCGACGAAGTCAGGTCTTTTCGTCAGACGCCCGATGGTCAAATCTGCGCGAGGCTCGCGCATCGGGGGTCCAAAGGCTGCTTACGCCGAAAGGCGCTTGCGGCCATGGGCGCGGCGAGCGGCAATGACCTTACGGCCACCCTTGGTCGCCATGCGCGCACGGAAGCCGTGGCGGCGCTTGCGGACCAGCTTGCTCGGTTGATACGTCCTCTTCACGGCAAATCTCCGGTCGAAAGGGGCAGCGGTGCTCGAAGGCTCGCGCCCGTGTTAGAAGGGGTTGCCCCCGAAACTGTCTAGAAAAAACGATCAGCGCCCCAGAAGAGCGCTGTCAGCTTGCGCGGCTTATGACGGAATGGAGGGGCAAAGTCAACGCCGCACTGGCCTTTGCGGCAAAAGAGATGCCTTGAGGATCGAACGCTTGAACCGGCATGGGGCCGCTTGCCCGCCAGCCCGTCCCGGACGATATAGGGGAACCGGTGGCCGGGGGGAAGCGTGGCAGCATAAGATCAGGAGCCTGAAGAGGGCCGATTGGCGTCCAGCCCCTTGAAATACCTGCCCCTGGCGCTTGTTGTCGCGGCTCTGGCAGCCGTCTTCGCCTCAGGTCTCCATCAGAAGCTCAGCTTCGACAGCTTCGTGCAGTATCATGCCGAGCTGCGCGATCTCGTCTCGGAGCGCCCGGTCGCGATGCTGGGCCTTTATGCCCTGGTCTACGTAGTAGCCGTGATCCTGTCCCTGCCCCTGTCGGCCTTCCTGACCACCATCGGCGGCTACCTGTTCGGCTGGCTCATCGGCGGCACCGCCGCCTCCCTTTCCGCGACCCTGGGTGCGACCTGCTTTTTCCTGATCGCCCGCACGTCATTGGGCCAGCCCTTCCTGCGGCGGGCCGGATCCCGGATCCAGGGCCTCGCGGCAGGCTTTCGGCGCCAGGGCTTCACCTACCTGCTGATTTTACGCCTTATCCCGCTCGTGCCCTTCTGGCTGACGAATCTGGCCGCAGGCTTCTTTCGCATGCGTCTCAGGAGCTTCGTTCTCGCAACCCAGCTCGGCATGCTGCCTGTCACCTTTGCCTTTGCCTTCGCAGGCTCGGGGCTCGACAGGGTCATCATCGGCCACCAGCGCCTTCGTGAGGCCTGTCTGGCCTCCGGCCGGACGGATTGCGCCATCCCCTTCGATGCCAAAAGTCTGCTGACGCCCGAACTGCTCACCGCCCTTGCGGTGCTGGGAATTCTGGCATCGGCCCCGGTTGCGATCAGGTATTGGCGTGGCCGTAAGGGGCTGCCATGAAAAAGCATGCCGTGGGGCGTGATCATGGCGAAGGGATTGAGGTTTCCGATCTCGCCGGCTTGGTTTATCCCTACCCCACTTTCTCCGACGTGACGAAGAGCACTGCGGTGGAGTTTCTGAGGCCTTGGGCTCAGAATCCCTGGTTGCGGCGTCCGATCGGTTTCCTTCGCCGCATAGGATAAGGCGGGCATGAATTACGAGCAGCCGCAGAGATGGGGGCAGACCTGGGGACGGCGGATTTCGAGCCAGTTCGGGCTCTCCGCGCGCCTGCTCATGCTCACGGTGCTCTTCGTAATGATCGCGGAAGTGCTCATCTATGTGCCCTCCATCGCGAATTTCCGCCTGACTTGGCTCAGCGACCGCCTAGCCGCGGCGCAGGTGGCCGCCATGGTGCTCGATGCTGCGCCCGAGGAAAGCCTGTCCGAAGAGCTCGAGATGCGCCTTCTGCAAGGCGTCGGCGCCAGGGCCATCGCCCTGCGCGGCGGCGGAAGGCGGAGCCTGCTCGCCATCAACGATGTTCCCCCTGAGGTCAGCAAGACCGTCGACCTGCGGGACGCGAAATGGGTGGATCTCGTCAAGGATGCCTTCGACGCCCTGTTCGATCCCGCCGACAAGCCTATCCGGGTCATCGGCCCCGGCATGGGCGTGGATTTCGTCGAAATCATTCTCGATCAACGCCCCTTGCGGGATGCCATGCTCGATGTCTCCCGCAACATCCTCCTGCTGTCGCTATTCATTTCAGGTATCACCGCGAGCCTCGTCTACCTGACCCTGCAATGGGTCATCGTGCGGCCCGTGCGGCGCCTGACGGGCAACATCGCGGAATTCTCGGGCAATCCGGAGGACGCCTCCCGCGTGATCCAGCCGACGGACCGTGCCGACGAGATCGGCCTCGCCGAGCAGGCTCTGGCGAAGATGGAAACAACCCTCGCCGATGAGCTCCGCCAGAAGCGGCGTCTGGCGCAGCTGGGACTGGCCGTGAGCAAGATCAATCACGAGCTGCGCAACATGCTCACAACGGCCCAGCTGCTCACTGATCGCTTGGAGCGCGTCAATGATGAAACCGCCCAGCGTGTCGCACCACGGCTCGTGGCGACCCTCGACCGGGCGATTGCCTTCTGCGAGACGACGCTCGCCTATGGCCGCGCCACGGAGCCTCTGCCGCAGCGCAAGCTGATTCCGTTAGCTCCTCTCGTGGAAGACCTGTCGAACCTGACGGATCTCGCGCCGGAAGTGGGAATCGCTTTCGCCTGCCACGTGCCGCAGGACCTGATGATTGATGCGGACAAGGACCAGCTCTCGCGAATCCTGGTGAACCTCGTCCGCAATGCGGTGCAGGCGCTGAGCCAGACAGGCTCACTGGGCGGGCAACCCTGTATCGATGTTACGGCAAAGCGCGAGGGGCATGCCGTCGTCATCTTCGTCGAAGATAACGGTCCGGGAATTCCAGACCGAATCCGCGCCGATCTCTTCACGCCGTTCCAAGGCTCGACGCGCAAGGGCGGCACGGGCCTCGGCCTGACCATCGTCGCGGAACTGGTCCAGCTCCACGGCGGCACGATCAGTCTGGACGAGCGGGATGGCAAAACATGCTTCCGCATCACGATCCCCGATCGCGGCATCAATCACKAATGAAATGGAAGCTTGTGCAGAATCTCGTCAAAGGAGGCTTGCCAACCGCTCCAGAACCCTTTAAGTCACCCGCCTCGGCCGATGTTGCTCCCCGCAACGAATTGCCGATTACGCGCCCGTAGCTCAGCTGGATAGAGCACCAGACTACGAATCTGGGGGTCAGAGGTTCGAATCCTTTCGGGCGCGCCATTTTCCTTCCGACATGCCAAGACGTTGGCCGGTGCAGGCAAAAATGCTGCGCCGCCGTATGGTTGCGTCCAGGCGCAGCGCGGGTCGGTTCTTCGAAGGCATCGGAAAAGTGCTTCTCGTCGGTGGCGATATGCCTGCCTTCGCTTCACTGATCGGGCGCGAGGCTTCTCCCGCTGCCCCGACCGAAGGCCAGATAGATTACCGCCGCCGAACCGGCCATTACGGGTAATACGGTCATTAGTGCCGAGAGCGCGTCCTTGAACAACAGGGCCGCGATGGCCGATCCTACGAGCCCGCCTCCGATTTGCATGAAACCTGTAAGCGCCGCGGCCGCGCCGGCGATGTGACCGAAATCGGCGAGCGCTCTTGTCGTGGCAACCGGAATGATAAGGGCGCAGCCGAAGGCCCAGAGGCCGACGGGCAGCATGGTGGTGAAGAATGTCGGCGGCATGAAGCGCGGAAGCAGTGCGAGACTGATTCCAGCCACGGCAACGAGCGATAGACCTGCAGGGATCAGGGAAGCGCCATCGATTTTTCGCAGCAAGCGGCCTGTGAGAATCGTGCCGAGAACATATGAGCCGGTTTGGGCGATCATGGCGAAACCGAATTGTGTCGGCGTCAGTTTGACGACATCGATCAGAACGAAGGGCAGGATCACCGTCAGAGTATAGACGCCGCCGACAGTAAGGCCGAGCAGACTGCTTCCGACCATGAAGCTCCGGTTGGTCAGGAGAATGCGATAGTTTCTGACGATTGCGAGAGGGCGCGCTTTATGCTTGTCGGGCGCGGCATTGGTTTCCGTGCAGCCGGTCGCGATGGCGGCGAGCGTCAGCAAACCATATCCTGCCATCCCCGCGAAAATGGCGTGCCAGCCGAAGCCACCGAGAATGAGGCTGCCGATTGTAGGAGACACGGCAGGTCCCGCGGCGAGCATGAGGCCGATCAGGTTCATGATGCGGGCGGAGCGCTGTCCGCTGAACTGATCGCGCACAATGGCGCGGGAGATCGTCACGCCGGAAGCCGCACCAATGCCTTGAAAGATGCGGCCCAATGTCAGCCACATCACGCTGGGTGCGACGAGCGCCATCAGGCTGCCCATCAGGTAGATCACCAGAAACCCGATTGCCACCGGGCGACGTCCGAACGCGTCCGACAGGGGGCCGCAGAAAAGGATCGCGAAGGCGAATCCCATCAGGTAGACGGTGAGTGTCAGTTTGATCGCGGCTGGGTTGGTTTGAAATGCCTCCACCAGAGTAGGCAGGGCCGGTGTGTAGAGGGCCATGCTGATGGAGCCGAGTGCGACGATCATGGCGCCGAGCGTCGCCGTACGCAGCTCACTCATGACGGGTTGCATGAACCTGTTCCGATTTTTTGGGAAAGCTTGCGACGTTCAATCGATCAACGAGAAACATTGATTGCGGGCCGCCTCCTGCGCGAAGGTGGCCCATATTTTGTGAGACCTATCGGAGGCCGCTCATGGCGCTCCACATCTTCACGAATTCGCGCCGCTTCTGGAGGAGTTCCGGCGTTTCTTCGAGGAACATGAGTTTCAAATCATCGATCTTCTTGCCGCCGGGAGGCGGGGCAACATCCGAGCGTGGTGAATGCAGATAGATGTTGTCGGCCTGGAGCTTCTGCCCGAGCGGCGACAGGAACCAATCGAGGAACAGGCGCGCCGCTTCGGGATGCGGTGCCTGGCTGGCAAGGCCCCAGATTTCAGGGCCTGCCGGCAGCCCATCTTCAGGTGCAATAAACTCGATAGGGGCGCCCTTCTGCTTGTAGAGAAGGTAACCGGAATATTGCGCGGTTACGGCAAGCTTGTCGTCGCCGTTCACGATGCGATCGAACTGCTGAACGTACGAGTCGAATGCCTTTGGCTTGCTCTCCGCGAACTTCTTCCAGAAGTCTTCTCCCTGGGCACGGTTGAGCAACTCCCAGGTCAGGAACTGCAAACCGGAATTGCTGGATTTGACGCTGACGCTGTCCTTGAAGGCCGGATCGAGAATATCCGGCCATTTCTTAGGGGCCTTATCGGCGCTGAGGATGTTGGGATTATAGGCGAAGCCCGCCATGATGATGGCGCCCCACGACCAGAAGCCCTCCGGCTTGCTTTTGAATTCCGGCTTGTAGGATGCGTATTGCGGTGAGGCATAAGGCGCGAAGCCCTTCTTGCCCTGGAAGTCGAGAACGAGCGTGGCATCGGAGAGATGCAGCACGTCCGCCAAGTAGCTGCCAGCCTGCCGCTCGCTCATGAGGCGAGCATAGAGTGCGCCGGACTGAAGGCGCACGTAGTTGGCCTTGATCTTGGGAAAGGCCGCCTGAAACTCCGCGAGGATTTTCACCGTGCCGGGTTCCGGCGCTGGAGAATAGAGAACGAGCGCGCCTTCCTGTTCGGCCTTCGCGACATCGGCGCAGGTCTTGAAGCCCTGCACCTCAACTGGGTTTGGGCAAGGCGCCGGACTTTCCGTTTGTGCGCTGGCGGGAAGCGCCAGGACAATTGTAGCGATGGCAGCCGCGGCAACTTTCAACTCAGACGATCTCATAGCTTCCTCCCTGATCAGTGACGGTTTTTGTTTATGCGATGCGGTCTTCCAGCAGGACGCAGTGCTTCGGATCGAAGGAGATCGTGACGGGATCTCCCTCGTCGAACAGTTCCGTCGGCGGCCGGCGGATGATGAGTTCCCCGCAGGGCCACGCAATGACGTATTGAACGAAGTCGCCGTGGAACATCCGGCGTCGGACATGGCCCTGGAACTGATTGTGCTGGCCGGTCGGGTTGGCGGTGATCTGCGCATAGGCCGTACGGACGGCGACCTTGCATTCGTTGCCCTGCACCGGGTAAGGCGCAATGGCGCGGAACATCAGGCCGCTCGCTGCCTGGAACGTCACCCAGCCAGGCTCACGCGGGCCGCCCTCGACCTTGCCTTCGATGATGTTGGCGGATCCGATGAAGTCCGCCACAAAGGTGTTGCGCGGACGGTCGTAGATGTCCTCGGGGCTGCCGATCTGCTCGATGCGGCCCTCGTTCATGATGATGACGCGGTCGGAAATGGCGAAGGCCTCTTCCTGATCGTGCGTCACATAGACGGAGCTGATGCCGAGCTGACGTTGCAGATCCTTCAGCTCGACGCGCATCTCGCCGCGCAGCTTCGCATCGAGGTTCGACAACGGTTCGTCGAACAGCACGACTCTGGGAGAGAAGGCGATGGCGCGGGCCAGCGCCACGCGYTGCTGCTGACCGCCGGAGAGCTGCGATGCGGGGCGATCGGCGAACCGGCGCATCTGCACGAGGTCGAGGGCCTTCTCGACGGCGCTGTGGACCTCGTCCCTGCTGCGCCGACGAACACGCAGGCCATAGGCGACGTTCTCGAACACCGTCATATGCGGCCAGATGGCGTAGGATTGAAACACCATTGAGACGCCGCGCTTCTCGGCCGGAATATTGACCCTCTGGCGGGACGAGAAGACAGGCTTGCCGTCGAGTAGGATTTCTCCCGAATAAGGCTGCTCGAGCCCTGCGATGGAGCGCAGAGTCGTGGTCTTGCCGCAGCCGGAGGGGCCAAGGAGGGTCAGGTGCTCTCCCTTGCCGACAGTGAAGCTCACGCCATGCACGGCGGTCACGGTGCCGTACTTGATGACAAGATCGGAAACGACGATCTGCGGCTCAGCCGGAACCGGCGCGACGTGAGAATATTCGGAGCGGGCCAGGGCCGCTGCCTGTGCGGTCTGTGTATGGATCATAAGTTTGGTTGCCCGTTTCTGGAAAGCCGCGACGTGACGGAGAACAGCACGAAGACGGCGATGAGGATGGTAGCTGTCTGAATGACCGCCATGGCGGCGGTCAGCTCTGTTCCCGCGCTGGACCATGAACTGACGATGGCGGGTGCGATGACTTTCGAATCCGGCCCCATCAGGTAAATGGACACGCCCAACTCACGCACGCTGGCGATGAACAGGAGCAGCCAGCCGGCCGCGATGCCGGGCCTGAGAAGTGGGAGGGTGACGGTACGCATCTGGTGGACCCAGGACGCGCCGCAGACACGCGCACATTCCTCCAGGCTCTTATCCACTTGCAGAACGACGCCTGCGAGCGTTCTGACGCCGAGCGGAAGCATGACGGTGAAATACGCGATGCCCAGGAGCCACAATGTGCCATAGAGCGGTATCGGCATATGCAGCCATGCCCACAAGATCGCGAGGCCGAACACCATGCGAGGAACGGCCTGCGGGAACATCACCAAATATTCGATGAGACCGCTGCCGAAGACGCGCGACCGGTAGATGATCCAGACCAGAACCGTCATGACCAGGATGCCAATGGTCGCGACGCCAAGGCCGAGCATCAGGCTGTTGATGATGGCCGAACGCACGGAAGCGAGGCTGAAGGCGGTGATATAGTTCTGGAGAGTGAACTGGCTCTGGTGAAGCAGAACCGTTGCGAACTTCTCGAACGACGTGAGGATGAGCGCCGCCATGGGCAGGATGACGGCAAGAAAAACGTAGAACCAGCAGACCCCGGCCAGAACCCAGGTGAGCTTGCCCATGTTCATCCGGCGCGGGCGAAACGCCTTGCCGGAAATCGTCGCATAGCTGCCACGGCGGACGAGCCAGCGATACACTGCGAGGGTTGCGAACATGATCAGGAAGAGCGAAATCCCGAGTGCCGCCGCACGTCCGTAATCCGGCGGATAGGAGAGCGTGAGTTCCCAGATCGCCGTCGTAATCACATAGAAGTGGCCGGGGATGCCGAGAACCAGAGCGGCGGCAAAGGAGCCGAGCATCTCCGCGAAGACGAAGATGGCGGCACCAAGAACGCCCGGAGCCACGAGGGGAAGAGTGATCTTGAGCATCGTGCGAAGCTTGCTCGCTCCGATCACGCGCGATCCTTCCTCCATGGCGGGGTCCATGGATTTCATGGCGGCCGAGATCATCACGAAGGCGACGCTGCCCTCGAACAGGGCCATCACCCAGGCGACGCCCATCGGTGTATAGATGTCGAGAATACGATTGGATCCGCCAAGGGCAGCCCAGGCTTGATTGAGGAAGCCGCTCTGCGGCGCAGCCAGAATGCTCCAAGCCAGCGCGCCGACAAGAGGCGTGACGTAGAATGGCAGCTCAATCAGGCGCTCGAGAATGGCGCGCCCGGGGATTTCGGTTCGAGTCAGGATCCAGGCGAGGATGAAACCGACCGTGACCGCGATGCTTGTCGCAAACAGCGCGACCTTCAGCGTGTTTCCGATGATCCGCCAATCGAGGATCATGTCGGTGTAGTTGGAAAGCCCTATGCTTTCAGGCGGAAAGACCTGCGGATCGCCGATGTTGAGCGATTCCGCGAACAGGAAGAAAAGCGGATACAGAACGAGCGCACCACAGACGATGAGGATGATTGCGGTGATGACGCCTTGCGAACTCAGGCTCAGTCCCCTCCGAGGAGGGGACATGGCCATGACGGTGGAAGAATCCATGATGGACAATCTGCTTCCTCCCTATTTGAGACCGGACATCGAACGCATCTCGCGCAAGAAATCGTTGCGGGTCTTCGCATAGGCTTCCCAATCAGCCGGGAAGAGCAGCTTCATCTGGCTCAAGGGCAGAGCGCCTTCCGGCGGCGCCACATCCTCGCGGGGCGAGTGGAAGTACCAGTACTTGACCGAAGCCTTCTGTCCTTCAGGGGACAGATACCAGTCGAGAAACAGGCGCGCGGCGTTGGGATGCGGCGCTTCCTTGACGATACCCGTCACTTCCGGACCCGAAGGAAGACCGGTCGTCGGCGCGACGAAGGCAATGGGGGCACCCTTTGCCTTGAATTCGAGATAGGCGGCATATTGCGCCGTCATCGCGACCTTGTCCTCGCCGTTCACAAGGCGGTCGAACTGCTGCACCATGGAGTCGAAAGCGCGCGGCTTCAGATCGGCGAACTTCTCCCAGTAATCGTCGGAGACATGCTCCTTGATCTGGTACCAGGTCACATGCTGCATGCCGGAATTGGCGGACTTCATGCTGACCACGCCGGACCATTTCGGATCGAGCAGATCCTTCCAGTCCTTGGGCGCCTGATCGGCGGGCGTCACGTTAGGATTGTAGGCGAGACCTGCGGGCATCAGCACGCTCCAGGTCCAGTGCCCTTCGGGTTCGCTCTTGTAAGCGGATTTGTAGGCCGTCATTTCCGGCGAAACGTAGCGCGCATAGCCGCCGCGCTTCTGGAAATCCATCACGAGGCCTACATCGCCGATCTGGAACACGTCGGCGAGATAGCTTTTTCCCTGCCGCTCGGCCAACAGGCGCGAGTACAAAGCGCCTGCCTGGAGGCGGATGTAGCTTGTCTTGATTTTGGGATAGAGAGTCTCAAACTCCTTGAGGAGTTTGACGGTGCCGCTTTCGATGTCCGTCGCGTAGAAGACGAGCGTACCTTCTGCTTCGGCCTTCTCAATGTCGGCGCAGGTCTTAAAACCTTTCGCCTGGACGGGGTTAGGGCAAATGGAATCCGTATCGGGGACCGGAGCAGGGGCTTGAGCCTGAGCCGGAGCGACGGCGGACAGACCGCCAAAGAGTAGACCAACTCCTAACAACACGACTGCTTTGTTGCGCTTCGTCATTCTTCCCTCCCGTTATGTTTGTTTGAAGGCGTCTTTCCTCATTGGCTGAACGAGAAAATCTTGCTCGTCGGCTTGCACTCGCGATGGATCATCTCGAGCAACCAGTAATTCCCGTAAGGCATCACATCCTGCTGCGGGAAAAGCGTGTTCCAGCGGCTTTTGCCTTCGCCCACGCCCCAGCTGCCGTGAAGCACGACACCGCCAGGCCCGACGCAGCGCTCGAGGATCACGGCCTCGGAACGGTTTGCGGCTTCGCGTGCGGTCTCATCGAGCAGCCCGAGGGCAAGACAGCGCCTCAGTGCGACAAGGCCGATGATGGTGCCGCATGAATCGCGCGGGATTTCCGTCAATCGCGGATCATTGAAATCGTAATAGAGCAGGCCATCATCCGGCAGATGCCCAACATACCAATGCGCTGCTCTCTCCAGCGACGCACGGATGAGTTCGTCATCACCGTAGGCTTCGAGGCATGAGACGAGGGAATGCAGAAGCCATGCCTGAGCGCGTGCCCAGGTCGATTTTTCCGAATAGCCCTGCGACGTATCCACACGCGCAATGCCGCCATGCTCGGGATCGAAGAACAGGCGGTGCTGGCAGGAGCCATCTTCCCGCAGCATGCCGCCTTCCAGCATCGTGTAGACGTGTTCCTTGATGCGGTCGGCACTTCGCTCACCGTGGCCGTAAGCCCAAAGGATCGGAAGCAGGCAGGCCGGCGTCTCTGATACGATCGCTTCCAGCCATGTGTTTTGATAATAGAGCCGCGCCTTGGTGCTGTAGAGGTCTTCCAGGATATCCGCGGATTCCAGTGCTGCTTCATGCAGCGCTCTGTCGCCTGTCAATTCCGCTCCAACGCAGAGCGCATAATAGGCGTCGAACCCGCAATTGCCGCGATCCATCGGGCGGCTCTCTGCCAGCCCCTTGCTGATCCGACGCGACAATTCATGAGCGGCATCACGGATGAGAAGATTGCCTGTGAGGTCATAAAGCAGCCAGAGACGACCGGTGAGGAATCCCGCCCATCGAAAGCCTCGTCCCGGCAAATAACCTTCCTGGATGCTGTATCGTCCGGTGCGCGTGTCCAGTTGGGGGAAGTCATTGGACGAGGAGGCCAGAACCATTCGGCACACCGGCAAGGCGCCGCCTTCGGCCATCTCGATGACTTCATCAAACCGTGTGCTGCTTCGCGTATCGCCGGCCATCCACTCTTCCTCTAAGCGTTTCCTGAGAGCGCTCTGTCATGGCGCTTCTGTTCTCGTCGCAGGGAATGGGCCTTGGATTGCCTCTTTAAACTGCGATCTGTGATCACATACTATCGTGCGGAACTGATAATGCAACCCTGCCGGCTCGATCTTTCACCGATGGGGAGTGACGAGGAAATTGCTGCGCTGAGGCGCTTGCAACGCGTTTCGGCATCGTGAAACGCACACGTATGAAGCTGGACGGACGTGGTGCAGTGCAATGAAAGTACCGTCCGACGATGTGTGTCGGAGAGGGTAGGCTCTGACAATTATGCGATCGGACAGCCGCTACTCATCATGATCAGCGCACAGGATGACACGCGAATAGATTGGCGACACTTGAGATCGAGCGCAGCTATGCTCACGCCTGTGCGGAATAACCACCATCAACCTGCAACGACGCGCCGGTGACGAAGTTCGATGCTGGAGATGCAAGGAAAACGGCGGCGCCGGCGAAGTCTTCCGTGCGGCCCCAGCGCTTGGCCGGTGTGCGGGACATCACAAGATCGTTCAAGCCATCGACCTGCGCCCGTGCCGACACGGTCAGATCCGTGTCGATCCAGCCCGGCAGAATGGCGTTGACCTGAATGTTGTCCGCGGCCCAGGCCGTCGCGAGGGCTTTGGTGAACTGCACCAATCCGCCTTTGCTTGCGGAATAAGCGACCGAGAACGGCGCGCCGAAGAGAGCAAGGATCGATGCAATGTTAATGATCTTCCCGCCGCCCGCATCGCGCATATACGGGTACACCGCCCGTGCCATGAGGAAGGCGCTCGAGAGATTGGAATCCATCACCCGCTGCCATTCTTCCAGGGAATAATCCTGGGGCGTCTTGCGGATGGCGATGCCGGCATTGTTGATTAGGATCTGAAGGTTTCCGAAATGCTCCGCTGCTTCTTTCACAGCCGCAAGACAGGCATCTTCCTTGGTGATGTCGGCCGAGATGAAATGCGCTTCGGCCCCATCGGCAAGAAGCGTCTTTGTCGCGATCTCGCCTTTCTCGGCGTTTCGTCCGATCAGGACGATCCTGGCGCCGGCTGCCGCAAGACCGCGTGCCATGCCAAGGCCGATGCCGCCATTGCCGCCTGTTACCAGGGCCGTCTTTCCTGACAGATCAAACATCTGCAAGGTCATTTTCATTCTCCCTATACCCGCCGCGCATGAAACGCACATCGCATCGCCAATTCTGTCGATAAACCTCTGGACAGCGAAGTCGGTTTTATCCTTATATGTGATCACAGATCACGAAACGGCAAGCGAAATAGCTGTGCCGATTATAAAAACACGAGGAAAGACCCAATGAAAAGGCATTTGAAGGAACGCATCAAGTCCGGCGAGTCATTGCTGGGATGCTTCGTCATGATTCCATCTCCGGCAGTCGTGGAGATGCTTGGCTATGCCGGGTTCGATTTCGCGGTTCTCGACACGGAGCATGGAGCAGGCACCGTCGAAACGTTGGAACACCAACTGCGCGCAGCCGACGCCGTCGGACTGCCAGCCCTCGTGCGAACCGTGGGCATGACGCCGGGTGAAATTCTGCGTGTGCTCGATGCGGGCGCTGCGGGCATCGTTGTTCCGCATGTGCGAACGGAGAAGGATGCGCGCGCAATCGTCGCCGCATCCCACTACCCGCCTCACGGCATTCGCGGTGTTGCAACGACCGCCAGGGCTGGGCGCCACGGCTTCACATCCATCGCCGAGCATCTGGCAGCTGCGAGAGAGCGCATCATCGTCGTGCCTCAGATCGAGGATGCCGATGCGCTGGAGCATGTGTCTGCCATTTCATCGGTCGATGGCATCGATGCGGTCTTCATCGGCCCTGCCGATCTATCTCTTTCCCTCGGCCATCCGGGCGATCTCACGCATCCGGTTGTGGTTGGCGCTATCGAAAGAGCAGTTTCGGATATTCGTTCTGCAGGACGCGTTCCGATGAGCTTTGCCAGAGGCCCGCAGGACGTCACGGTCATGGCGCAGCGCAATATTCCGGTTTCCGTCTTCTCAACGACGACGCTGATCTCGGGCATCCTGCGCGATACGGTCAAGGCTGTTCGGGAAAGCGTCTAGTCGCAATGGAAAAGCCAGCTGTTGGACAACGGCTGGCTTTTATTTTCGAATTCGGCTGTCTCAGGCTTTCTTGTAGTTGCCTGCCCGTTCCCGATAAACGGGATCGTCGTGACAAGCTTCCGATGCCAGCATGTGGAAGGCGCCGACCATGCCGGTGGCAGCCGGCGGTTCGGGATCGAGCGCGATCTTCGACAGGAAAAGCGCGATGGCGCTGCGCTTTGCCATATCATGCGCGAAGGCGACGGCTTCCGCTTTCAAACTTTCCAGCGGGACAACCCGATTGGCAAGGCCGGTGCGATAGGCCTCCTCCGCCTCGATCCTGCGACCGGTGAGGGCCCATTCCTTCGCGATCCCCAGACCAACGATAGGCGGCAGGCGCTGCAATCCGCCGGAACCCGGAATCGTACCCAGCACGATTTCAGGCAGGGAGAAGATCACGTTGTCGGCGACGAAGCGAATGTCGCAGGCAAGCGCCATTTCGAAACCGCCGCCCGCCACGTGACCGTGAAGTGCCGCGATGACGGGCTTGGTGCAGGCGGCGATGCGGTTCTTGGTGGTGAAGTCGAGTTGCAGGTAGCGGCGTGCGGCGATGCCCTGAAACTTGCCGACCTCGCGCAGGTCTGAGCCGGAGCAGAAAGCCCGCCCAGCTCCCATGATGATGGCAACCTTCACTGCCTCGTTCGTATCCACCCACTCCATCGCAGTCTGCATTTCCCGATGTGTGGCGGAGTTGCAGGCGTTAAGAACTTCAGGCCGATTGAGGGTTATGATCGCAACCGGACCGTCGGTTTCGATCTGGAGATAGGTCAGCTCTGGCGTGTCGGTCACTGGGGCCGCCTCCTGATGAGGGTAATATGCTTCCCACATTGCACGACCTCTCCACGCTGATTGACGAGTTCGACGAATTCGGTGATCAGGCCCATATTGGGCTTGCTCTTGCTTTCGCGCTTGTGGACCACCTTCCAGCGAGCGCGGACCGTATCGCCGATCTTGATTGGCGCTTTGAAATTCCACTCATCCCAGCCCACGGAGGCGACGCCGGTGCCTTGAGTGTAATTCGTGCGCCACATCAACCCTTGCGCGATGGAAAGACCGAGAAGGCCATGGGCGATGCGCGTGCCGAATTCGGTCTTCTTGCAGAATTCCTCGTCCGTATGAACTTGGCTGTAATCGCCTGTCAGGCCCGAAAAGTTGTTGAGGTCCGATTCGCCGATCGTCCGGCCCGGTGACAGGCGCTCCTCGTCGATCACGAAGTCTTCGAACCAGCAGCCCAGAACCACCTGTTCAGGTGCAGCTATCATCACATTTCCTCCAGTGTTTTTGAAAGTCCCATCGGCCCGCTGGCGAAGATGTCGGCGGACATTTCCTTGAGATCGGGCGAGACGACGAGGTCGAACTCGACCTGCGCGCGGATATCGCGGTCCAGATCGATGCCCGGCGCGATTTCGATCAGCTCCGGACCGTTGCGCGTCAGCCGGAAGACGCAGCGATCCGTCACGTAAAGAACTTCCTGACCCTTCTCGAGTGCCAGTGGCCCGTTGAAGGTGACTTCCTCGACGGCAGGAACAAATTTGCGGAAGCGGCCTTCCTGCTTGATCGACACCTTGCCATCCACGATCTCGCTCTTGAGACCACCGCTCGTCAGCGAACCGCAGAAGACGATCCTCTTTGTCTTCGAGGTGATGTTGATGAAGCCGCCGGGGCCGTTTACTTCATCGCCGAAGCGGCTGACATTGAGATTGCCCCTGGGATCGACCTGGCCGATGCCGAGGAAAGTGATGTCCAGCCCGCCTCCGTCATAGAAATTGAACTGGAAGCCGGAATCCATGATCGCGTCGGCATTGAGGGCCGGCACGAAGGAACCGCCGAGAACTGTCGCCATCAGCCCGCCGAAGATGCCGTGCTCGTTAGTGAAGGTGACGCGGTCGAGAATGTCTTCTTCGAGCGCCACGAGAGGCAGACGGGTTGCAACGCCCGCTCCCAGATTGATGACGTCGTTCGCACGAAGCTCCTTGGCCGCGCGGCGAAGGATCGTCTTCTCAGATCCCGGCGGCAGGGGAGGGAAGCCTTTGAGAGGATGCTTCAAGGCACCTGCCAGGAACGGGTTCCAGCCCTGCAGCGGATCGGCCATGCCAGGCGAGAGCTGCGTCTGCGTGGGATGCACGACGATGGCATCGATAAGCGGACCGGGAATGCGCACGAGGCGAGGATCGAGGCTGTTCGCCCGTGCGACGCGCTTGACCTGCACGATGACCCTTCCGCCCGATGCCTTGCAGGCCATCGCCATCTCGACGGCCCCGAGGGTGTTGGTCTCTTCCTCGAAACTCACATAGCCGTTCTCATCCGCCGTGGTGCCGCGAATGAAGGCGACATCGATGGGGAGAGACGGATAGAAGAGATATTCTTCATCATCGATGTTGAGAACACGAACCGGAGGATTGGTCGAGCGCGTGTTCGCCGCACCGCCGCCATTGCGCGGATCGATGAATGTGCCGATACCGACTTTTGTCACGATACCGGGCTTGCCCGACCCGGTAGCTGTCAGAATCTGCACCATCGTTCCCATGCCGACGATGTAGCCCTCAAAGGCGCCTTCTTTCATGAGTTCCAGAAGTCGGGGATGACGCGCGCGGGCGAAAGAGGCGCCGATCAGCTTCTTCAGCATTCCCCGGTGTGCGAAGGTGTTCAGGCCGCCAGAATTCGGGCGGTCCCCTGGAAGCATGGGGCTGAAGAGTGTGAGTTCCGCAGGGCTCCCGCCATCGAGGAAGCGCTTCTCCAAGGTAGAGAGCAGGAGGTCGGGCTCCAGAGCAGGGCCGGTGCCTACGACGCCCAGGGTCATCCCGTTCCTGACGAGGGAAATGGCTTCCTCAGCCGAAACAATCTTGTTCATGTCAGTGATCCGTCGTGGCGTTTGGCGTGTTGAGAGTGTTCAGCCATTGGTCGCGAAGCCCCATCGTGCCTTCGGCGAAGCAGCAGGCAGGCATCTGAGCAATATTGTCTGCGACCGTGACTTCGCATGACAGGGTGTCGAGGACATCTTTGCGAACATCGAGTCCTGGCGCGATCTCGGTCAGGACGAGCCCTTGAGCACCAAGCCGGAAGACGGCCTTCTCGCTGACGTAAGTGATGCTCTGGCCGCGGCGCAGCGCTTCCTTCGCGTTAAATGTCAGATCCTGCACCTTCTGAACGACCTTGCGTTGCGCGCGCTCGCCCAGCACCATGCAGAACACGATGTTCTGGATGCCTTGGGTCATCTCCACGAAGCCGCCTGCTCCGGGAATACGCTCGCCGAAGCGGCTGACATTCACATTGCCCTCCCGGTCGACTTCCCCCACGCCTAGGAAAGCGCGATCGACGCCTCCGCCGGCGAAGAAGCGCAGCTGGTCCGCTGCATCGAGGATCGCCACGGGGTTATGGGCGACGGGGAACGTTTTTCCGCCAGCCGCATAGCCGTTGATGCCGCCGAAAACGCCATGTTCGATGGTGAAGGACGTGAGATCGAAGACATTTTCTTCCAATGCGATGGCAGGAAGAAAGCCGGCGATGCCGAACCCGATGGCGAGAAGCTCTCCGGGTTTCGCTTCCATGAAGGCGCGGCGCATGACGATCTTGTTCGCATCCATCGGGCGAACCGGAACATCCTGCGTCGAAAGTTTCGATGCACCCACCAGTGTCGGATCGTAGAACGAATGCGTGATCTGCATCTGCCCGGGGTTCAATACGATGGCGTCGACCATGACGCCGGGCACGCGAACAGCGTGAGGGGCAAGCGATCCGGCCGGAACGATGCGCTTGACCTGGGCGATGACCTTGCCCTTGTTCGCCCGTGCTGCCTGAGCGAGAAGAAGCGGGCCGATGATGGCGGCTTCCTCTTCGAAGCTGAGGTTTCCATCTGTGTCGGCTGTGGTCGCGCGAATGAAACAGGTATCGACCGGGAGCGCGCGATAATAGAGAAGGTTCTCTCCATCAATTTCCACGCGCTGGACGAGTTTCTCCGTCGAGACTGCATTGAGCGCTCCGCCGCCATGCGCAGGATCCTGAAAGGTGCCGAGCCCGACCCGTGAGACGACGCCAGGACGATTGCTGGCAGCGGCTTCCAGCATGGCGTAGATCACGCCGATGGAGAAGTTGTAGGCCTCCATCTCATTGTCGTTGATCCGGCGAATGAGTTCCGGCACGCCGACGGGCCAGAACGAACCGCCGATCATGCGCTTGATCATCCCGGGAGCGCCAAAGAGGCTTGTGCCGCGCCCTTCGATTTCTCCGGTCCGAATGGCGTGAATCTCCGTCAGATTGCGTGGCTCTCCGGTTTCCTTGAAGCGGGAGACCAGCGCGGTGATCAGGCTATCCGGCTCCTGAACGCCGCCGGCTCCTCCGACAGCAAGCGTTGAGCCGGATTTGACGAGGCGGACCGCTTCCTGAGCGGAGATGAGTTTGTGACTTTCAAGGGTCATGATGCTGAGGCGTTACCGTGTTTGTCTGCAAACCCGCTCGTCCGTTCGCGATAGCCCGAAACGGATTGGCAGATGCTGCTCACGAGACCATGGAGCATGGGCGCGACGGATGCATCGGGCGGCAGGCGGATGGCAGTTTTGAGATAGCGGATGGCTTCCGGTGGTCGAGCGGCGAAAGTTTCCGCCCATTTCGTTGCCTGCAGAAGCGATTGTCCTGTTTCGACAGTCTTGTTGACGAGGCCGATCACCTCAGCCTCGCGTCCGCCAACACGTCGTCCGCTGACAATGAGTTCCACCGCGCGGGATGGGCCGATCAGCTGCGGAAGTCTCTGAACCGCACCGGAGCCCGGCACGCTGCCGAGGGTCATTTCAGGGAACCCGATCCTCGTGTCTTCATCTGCAACGCGCATGTCGCAGGCCAGCGCCAGCTCCGCACCGCCCCCCAATGCGTAGCCATGAAGCGACGCAATGCTGAGAAGAGGGGAGCGGGCAATCCGGTCGAAGACCAACCAGGTCAGTTCGATGAATCGGCGCAGGCTCTCGCCAGAGAGACCACGCATGAAGGTCAGGTCCGCGCCTGCCGAGAATGCACGTGCCTCACCGCCTGAGATGACAGCGATCGATATGTCAGGCTGCTTCTCGAGTTCATCGAAAACCGCCGAGAGCTGCCTGCACATGTCCTCGTTGATGGCGTTGAGGACGCCTGGACGAGCGAGGCTTATATAGGCAGCTCGCCCATCGACCCGGTATGTGACGCAGTCCCGGTTACTCATCCCCTGGCCTCGAAGCTTCCTGCTCTGGCGAAAGGAGCGCCCTTTTCATCGAGGCTGATGAGGATGGGATGGGCGAGGTTGGGATCCGTCTCGGTGGCATCCTCCCGATAATGACTGCCGCGAGTTTCCTTGCGCAGCTTGGCTGCCGAGCACATCATCCGCCCCACATCGGCCAAGTTCAATGCCTCATAGAGATCGATCAGTTCCTTGGGAGAGCCGACAGCGTATTGGCCCGCTTCCAGATTGCGAGTGACGACGGCCAGAGTTTCCTCCGCCTCAGCCAGTCCCGCCTCGTTGCGGACCACGAGTGCATGATCCGTCATCGTCTTCTTGATCTGCCGGGTTGCTTCGCGGATGCTTTGCTTTCCATTGAACTCGGAGCGCGATGCAATGGCTGCGATTATGCCATCGCTTCGTTTCGAGCTTGAGCTCGCCTTGCGATCACGACCGACATCGGCAGCCTTCTTGCCGGCTCTTTTCCCGAAGACGAGGCAGTTCAGGAGCATGTTGCCGCCAAGACGATCAGCGCCATAAGGGCCGGCAGCATTTTCGCCTGCGGAGAGCAGACCGGGAACGGAGGTCTGTCCATCTTCGTCGATGACGAGGCCGCCATTGATCGCGTGGCCGAACAGCCCGATACGCAGGGGCTCTGCATCAATGTCGATATGCTTCTTCTGAAGCCAGGTCTTCGATACGTTCCAAAGCTGTGCAAACCCCTTCTGCGGAATCTTGTCCGGTTCCGTGCCGCGCATGTCGAGCAGGAAGCCGCCATCCTTGTCGGCGCGCCCGTCCCGCATGGCATTCTTCATGGCGATTTCGAGCCAGCGGGATTCATCGGATGCGCTGAAGGGGTAATGATCCACCTTCTTCAGCATGGCCGCTTCGATGTTGGCGGATGCCGGAACGGTGCCTTCAGTAACGGGCTTTCCGTCTTTGTCCGTGAATTTCGGCAAGCCGGCCCAGAACCATGTATAGAGCATGTTCAGGGCGGGCTTGACCGTGCCGAAACCGGCCTGCATGAACTCCATATTGGCCAAAGTCGCACCGGCGCGATAGCCAAGCGCATAGCCGTCTCCGGTAATGTCCGGCGGCATCAGGCTGTGGACGAAGAGTTGTCCGGCTCCGCCAGTCGTCATCACCGTCGCACCGGCGCGAACCTCGATGAGGCGGCCATCTCTCGTCATGGCGATAAAGCCGTTCACACCGGTCGCATCCTGAATCAAGGACAGGACGGCGGTCTGCTCAAGCGCCTGCACGCCAAGCTTGCCGATCTCGCGCTTCAGCGCCACGGTAATCGGCTTGCCATGATGGTAGATCTTGCGGTTGCGCGGGCGTGAGGCGAAGTCTCCCTGCGCGACGAGCGGCTTGCCGCTCTCCGGATCGCGGATGAAGTCGATGTCCCACCGATCGAGATCTTCGGCCGCATCCGTCGCTTCATCCACAAGAATGCGGACGAGTTTCGGATCCGCGCAGCCTTTGGCTGCCTTCATGATGTCGTCGTAATGAACATCCGGATTATCGAGTGGGTCGCCTGCACCGTCAGGCACCGCAAAGCCCGCCGAGGAAGCGAGCCCCACGGCGGTTGCGCCGGAGACGGCGATGCGTCCCTTGGTGATGATGAGAGTCTTGGCGCCGGAGAGGGCAGCCTCGTAGGCAACCCTCAAGCCCGCACCACCTGCGCCGATGACGGCGACATCGACAGAGATGATTTCCGGATCGGTGAATTTCACACCAAGCCTCCCGGAGCAATGCCTTCACCCAAGCCATTCCGCTGAACGCGGCTTGCGATCATCGAACGCTGGATATCGGATGTCCCGTCCAGAATGCGATAAGCGCGTGCATCGCGGAACAGACGCTCGACGCTGAATTCCTGCGACACGCCCATCGCACCATGAACCTGGATCGCGCCATCCGCAGCCCGACCTGCCGCTTCACTGCAGAACAGCTTGGCATAGGCCGCTTCCTGGGCAGCATCCTTCCCTTCGTCGAAGATTTCCGCGGCTTGGTAAAGCAGCATGCGAGCGGTGTACAAATCCGCCGACATATCCGCGATTTTGTGTTTGATGGATTGGAACTCGCCGATCTTCTTGCCGAACTGCTGACGGTTCTCGGCATGTGCGATGCTCAGATCGGCGGCTTTCCAGATCACACCGACGGCGCGGGCTGCGGCCCAGAGACGGGCACGCCCGAGAATGAACTTGAGCGCATCGAAGCCGAAGCCGATTTCGCCGAGCACTTCATCGTCCGAGGCTTCGACTTCTTCAAAATGAACTTCGGCGCTGCCGGAGCCGCGACCGCCGAGCTGCCATTCCGGCTTGCCCACATGGATTCCTGGGCGCTTGTCGATCAGAAAGATCGTGATGCCGCCCTTGGATCCTTTCGATGGATCGGTGACGGCGGAGACAAGAAAGATATCGGACTTCGCGGCGCGGCTGATCCAAAGCTTCGTACCCGTGATCTTCCATTTGCCATTCTCGCGAACGGCTTTCGTCTTGATGCCGGCGGCATCCGATCCCGCACCGGCCTCGCTGAGACAAAATGCCGGAAAGCGCTCTCCCGCCGCAAGACCAGGAAGATATTTCTGCTTCTGATCTTCTCGCCCGACGAGGTTGATGGCAGCAGCGGGCGCGCTGGGCGCAATGTAGAATGTCACACCGCCAGGTCCACGGCTCAATGTCTCCAGGGCAACGGAGGACGCGAGTTCGCTCTCTCCGAGGCCGCCATAGGCTTCCGGAATGGAAAAGCCGAACAGGCCAAGCTCACGCGCCTGCACAAAAATCTCTTCGGGGATCTCGTTCGTTCGGTCGATCAGCGCGGCCTGCGGTTCGATGACTTCGTCGACGAAGTCCCTAATCGTATTGCGTAGCTGAATGACATCTTCAGGGAGGCGAAGCGGCACACTGGACTCCTGCAAATCTGCGATCTGTGATCACATATTATCCAGAATGATCAATATTGCAACAGCAACCGCGTCAGTTTTCCTCGAAGAGGCGCCTCGCCCTTGTTCCAAAGGTCTCCCGTTTGGTCTTCAAGATCCCGTCAACTGCTTGACTTGTGATCACACATCACGGATTGTCACGTTGGCGGTGCGTAAATCCGATGATCGGAAGCCTGCCCAAGGCCGAAGACAATGATGATAAGCGGCCAGTGTCGAGGCATACAAAGGGAGGATAGGAATGAACGGATATCAATGGCTGAAACCTGCATCGTGCGGTGTCGCGATGCTGCTTGCATCCTTCTCCTTCGCGTCGGCGCAGGATGCCTACAAGATCGGTGTCTCGGAGCCGTTGAGCGGAGCCGCAAGCTCGCTGGGCATTCCGGTGGTGGAAAGTATCAAGATTGCCGCTGAGGCCATCAATGCCAAAGGCGGCATCAACGGCAAGAAGATCGAACTCGTCATTCGCGACGATCAGAGCAAGCCGGACATTGCCGTGCAGAATTTCCGTCGTCTTGCGGAAGAGGGCGTGTACGGCGTCATCGGCCCGAATCAAGGCAGCAATGCTCTCGCCGTCGCACCGATCCTGATGGAGACCAAGGTGCCCATGTGCGGGTTCCAGAACACGATCTCCATCACGAAGATCGGCAATCCCTACATTTTCCGCTGCCAGACCAGCGATACCGACAACACCAAGGCGGCGCTGCTGTTCGCCAAGAACAAGCTGAACGCTAAGAATGTCGCCGTGATGTATACGGGAGACGCCTACGGCACCGAGGCTTACAATGCGCTCCAGGATGTCGCGAAATCCATGAGCATGCCGATCGTCGCCGCCGAGAAGGTCAACTATGGCGCGAGCGACACCTCCGCTGAGTGGACCAAAATCCTTGCGGCCAAGCCTGAAGCAATCATCCTCTGGGGGTCGGGCTCCACGATGTCAGTCGCATTGAGAAACGGATCCCAGCTTGGGAACACGGCTCCCATCATCGGCGCGCAGGGTGTTGCGGCTGCTGCCATCATCAAGGGCGCGGGCACTGCGGCGGAAGGCATCTATATGGTGACGCTGAACGCTCCCGATCAGATCACCAAGGAGCAGGAAGAACTCAGCAAGATCTATAAGGCCAAGAACGGCGCCGACTACACGCTGACGATCTATGACATCATCGGCTGGGATGCGGTGCATATCTACGCCAAGGCCATCGCGAATGCCGGCGGTGACAAGGCGAAGGTTCAGCAGGGACTGGAGCAGATCAACGATTTCCGCCTTGCAGGTGGTTCCTACACCTACAAGCCAGACAGCCACGAAGGACTCGGCGTCGATTCCGTGTGGATCGTGCAGGTCAAGGATGGCCGCATGATCGGTGTTCAACACGGCTTCTAAGGTAAAGGCTGGCAGATGGCTTCGGCCGATATCATTCAATTGCTGGTGAGCGGCCTGACCGTCGGGAGCATTTATGCTCTCGTCGGTCTGGGCTTCAATCTCATCTTCAACTCGACCGACGTCATCAACTTCGCCCAGGGCGAGTTCGTGATGGTGGGAGGCGTCTTTGCCGCCATTGCCATCGGTCAATGGGATGCGCCAGTCTGGCTTGCCGTCGTCGGTGCCATTGCCGTTGTGGGCGCGCTGGGGGCGCTGATCGATTTCGGGACAATCTCGAGAGTGAAAAAGGGCAGCGTCATGACGCTCGCCATGATCACTCTCGGGATCTCCGTCATCATCAAAACCTCGACCCTTCTCCTGGCCGGGCCGGACCCTCTTTACTTCGATCCCTTCACCGCAGGGCCTCCGCTTCGCATCCTCGGCGCGGTCGTGCAGTTGCAGGCTCTGTGGGTGATCGGCATCGGCGCCATCGTGATGGTGGCTCTCGAACTGTTCTATTCTTACTCGGCGCGTGGACGAGAGATGCTGGCCTGCGCCATCGACCGGGAGGCTGCGTCGTTGATGGGTATCAACGTCAAGGCGATGGTCCGTCTCAGCTTCATCCTGTCGGGTTTCCTTGGTGGTCTTGCGGGCGTTCTCATCACGCCCTTGACCAACGCCACTTACGATCAAGGGTTTACCCTGGCGCTCAAGGGCTTTGCGGCGTCGGCTCTGGGCGGATTCGGGCGCAGCAGCTCCGCCATCCTCGGCGGCCTCTCACTTGGCTTGATCGAGGCTGCATCCGTCGCGGTCATGCCGTCCGGCTGGAAGGATTCCGTGGCGCTTGCGGTGCTCATCCTCGTGCTCATGTTCCGTCCGGCGGGTCTTCTGGGCGGACGTGAAGAGCGTCGTCATACGCAATCGCTCTAGGGTAAGATCATGCAGCGTTTGTCACCCATTCTCGCGTGTTTCGTGATCTGGCTGCTCCTGCCGCTCATGATCAGCACGTCGGGCACGTTCAACCTGTTCATCTTCTCCTTCATCAACCTGATCCTCGCTGTCGGGCTCGCATTGCTCTTCGGCTATGCGGGGCAGATCTCGCTGGGCCAGGCGGGCTTCTACGGCATCGGCGCCTATGTTTCGAGCTGGCTTGCAACACGCGCCGGGTTGCCGCCAATCCTCGGGATCATCGCCGGCACGCTTGCTCCCGCCGTGCTTGGCTACGTGATCGGCAGGCCTGTCTTGAAACTGCGCGGTTACTACCTCGCCATGGTCACTGCGGCACTAGGGCTTATCCTGCACACGATCTTCGTGGAATGGGATGGCGTCACGGGCGGCTATTCCGGCATCACGGCGATTCCGCCGCTGACTCTGGGCCCGCTCTCCGCGCGTTCGCCTCTGACGATGTATTATGTGAGCGGCTTATGTGCCTTCGTCGTTCTCTTCCTCTCGCTGAGGCTCGTCGATACCGCCTATGGCCGCGCCATGCGGACGATGCGGGAATCGGAAGCCGCCGCGAAATCCGTCGGCATCGGCATCTCGAGCCTTAAGGCCGAGGTCTTCGCGCTCTCCGCCGGATTGTCCGGACTCGCCGGCGGACTTTACGCGCAATATGTCGGGTTCATCAGTCCCGAAAGCTTTACCATCGACGCCTCGGTGAATCTCCTGCTCGCCCTCGTCATCGGCGGCGTGGGATCGTTATGGGGGGCTGCCATTGGTGCAATCCTCCTGACATTCATGCCCGAGTGGTTTCATCAGCTCCAGAACGCCTACGGGCTTGTTCTTGGCGCGCTCGTCGTCGTGCTGCTGACGCTTGAGCCGCGAGGTCTCATCGGCATCGCATCACGTCTGACCGGGCGTTTCACAAGGCCTCGCCTCAAGCCGCAGGAGGTATGACCCGTGGAACTCGTCATCGACCGCGTCGGCGTCCGTTTCGGCGGGCTATGGGCCAACAAGAATGTCGCTTTCACGGTGGAGGATCGATCGATCATGGCAGTGATCGGGCCGAATGGTGCCGGAAAGTCCACGCTGTTCAACGTAGTCACGGGCTTTCTCAAGCCCACGGAAGGCGAGGTTCGCTTCAACGGCAAGCGTATCTCGGGCCTTCCTCCGGAAATCGTGGCTCGGCAGGGGTTCGCCAGAACTTTCCAGATCCCGGAAATCTGTCACGAAATTTCAGTCTACGATAATGTGCTCGTAGGAGCACACAGGCACATCAAGGGCAATTTGATCACGCAGGTTCTGGGCTTCGGGGCGAGCGCCAGAACGGATGCGGAAGCGCGCAAATCCGTTGATAGCATCTTACGGGATACAGGCCTCTGGGAAGTTAGGGATGCGCCTGCCCATATTCTTCCTCTCGGCAAGGTTCGCCTCCTCGAGATTGCGCGCGCCCTGGCCTCCAGGCCCAAGCTGCTCCTGCTGGATGAGGCGGCATCCGGCTTGAACTCGCAGGAGGCAACCGAGCTTGGCGCCTTCATTCGGCGGTTGCCGGGGCTCGGCGTGACAGTTCTGCTCATCGAGCACAATGTCGGGTTCGTGATGGATCTGGCGCATCGGGTTGCCGTGCTCGATCACGGCCAGCTCATCAGCGTCGGCGCGCCGGAAGATGTCAGGCAGGATGAGGCTGTCATTTCAGCCTATCTCGGCAAACGGAAACAGTGATGCTCAGCGTCAAGAACCTTGCAGTGCATTATGGCGGCATCGCTGCCGTCCGAAACGTTTCGTTCGAGGTCGGTGCAGGCGAGTGCATCGCCATCATTGGCCCGAACGGCGCGGGAAAATCTTCGACTCTGCGCGCGGTTTCCGGTCTTGCGCCTATCACGTCCGGCACGGTCGCGTTTGCCGGCACGACCTTGAACAAGCTGCCGGCGCACGAGATCGCCCGGCTGGGTCTGGCGCACGTCCCGGAAGGCCGCCATGTGTTCGGGCCGCTCACCGTCGAGGACAATCTTCTGCTCGGCCGTCAGAGGCTCGGTCACGTCAAGGCATCCGAGGGATTGGAGCGGATCTATTCCATCATGCCGCGCCTCAAGGAACGCCGGTTGCAGAAGGCAGGTAGTCTCTCGGGGGGCGAGCAGCAGATGCTCGTGATCGGGCGTGCCTTGATCAGTCAGCCCAAGATGATCATGCTCGACGAACCATCCATGGGGCTCGCGCCGAAAATCGTGGATGCCGTGTTCGATCTTTTGAATGACCTGCGCCAGCAGGGGCAGACTATTCTGCTCGTCGAACAAAATGCGCAGCAGGCCCTCAGCTTTGCGGAGCGCAGCATCGTGCTGAACCTTGGCGAGGTGAAGATGCAGGGTCCCTCCGCCGAGTTGCTGGAGCGGGCGGATATGGTCAACGCCTATCTGGGCGGCGCGGTCGAAATGACCTGAGTGAGCGGCGGAGTTCAGTAAAGATGTCGGATACGCAGCGCTGGAAGAAACGTCCTCCCGGATCGAACTGGGGAGATTTCGGACCGGACGATCAGTTCGGCCGCGCGAACTGGCTCACGCCGGATGTGACGCTCAAGGGCATTGCGGAGGTGAGGGAAGGGCGCTCCTTCTGCCTCAGCCTTCCCCTCGATTATCCGGGCGGGAATGCCATGAATCCCAGCCGTCGCCCTCCGATCCTCAAGCCGACGATGCGCAGAGGCAAGCCGTGTTACGGCTACAAGATGCTCTGCGAGGACCCGACCATGACGGATGTTCTCAATGACGACATCGCCATCCTGACCCTACAATATTCGACGCAGTGGGATGCATTGGGTCATGTGGGCTCCATGTTCGACGCCGATGACGATGGCGAGCCCGAGATTGTATTCTACAATGGCTTCAGAGCCGGCGTTGAGATCATAGGCCCATCCGAGACCGAGACTGAGGGCTCGACTGTTGCCGCCCATGCATTGAGCATCGACCGTCTTGCCGAAAAATCCATGCAGGGCCGGGGCGTGATGATCGACCTCGCCCATCACCTGGGGCGGGAGCGCGTTGCTGTCGGCTACGACCTGTTGATGCGGATCATGGAGGACGATGGGGTCGAGGTCGAACGAGGCGATATGGTTTGCCTTCATACGGGCTTGTCGACCATGATCTTGGAGATGAACAAGCAGCCCGATGGCCCGCTTCTCCTGAAATCCTGCCCTGTTCTCGACGGGCGCGATCAAAGGCTACTGCAATGGGTGACGGATAGCGGCTTGGTGGCCATTGCCGCAGACAACTATGCCGTCGAATTGAATCCAGGACGCGACCAGCAGGCCTGCTGTTCCTACCTGCCGCTCCATGAGCATTGCCTGTTCAAGCTCGGCATTCCGCTCGGAGAGTTGTGGTATCTGGATGAATTGGCCCGATGGCTTCGCGCGCATGGCCGCTCGCGGTTCCTGCTGACGGCTCCGCCTCTGCGCCTGCCTGGGGCCATCGGATCACCGGTAACGCCAATCGCCACCGTTTGAAAGGACAAAGGCCCAGGAGAGATCCTGGGCCTTTTCTTATTGCTAGAAGGCGACGCGATCACCGCCCTTGAGGGAGAGGATTTCACGCGCTTCATCCGGCGTCGCAATTTCAAGGCCGAGTCCTTCGATGATCTGCCGGGCACGCTGCACCTGCTGAGCATTCGATTCCGCGAAACGGCCCGGGCCGATCCAGAGCGAGTCCTCCAGACCAACGCGCACATTGCCACCCATGGCGGCGGCCATGGCCGCAATCGGCAACTGGTTCTTGCCGGCACCGAGAACAGACCAGCGGTATTGATCACCGAAGAGCCGGTCGGCAGTGCGCTTCATGTGCATCACATCGTCCGGATGCGGACCGATGCCGCCCAGGATGCCGAAAACGGTCTGGACAAAAAGCGGCGGCTTGACGAGACCCCGCTCGAGGAAGTGATGAAGGTTGTAGAGATGACCTGTGTCGTAGCACTCGAACTCGAAGCGAGTCTCTGCTTCCGAGAGCGCGTTCAACGCATATTCGATATCCTTGAAGGTATTGCGGAAGATCAGATCCCGCGATCCTTCCAGCGCTTCACGCTCCCAAGGATGCTTGAACTCCTTGAAGCGCTGGAGCATCGGGAACAGGCCGAAATTGAACGAGCCCATGTTGAGGGAAGCTACCTCCGGCTTGTAGACCGCAGCAGGTTTGACACGCTCCTCGACCTTCATCCACGGCGCGCCGCCTGTGGTGATGTTGATGACGCAGTTGGATCGCTGCTTAACCACCTTGAGGAATGGCGCGAACCCTTCCGGCGACTGGTCCGGTTTGCCCGTAATCGGGTCGCGCGCATGAAGGTGAACGATGGCAGCGCCGGCTTCCGCTGCGCCGATGGCCGCCTCGGCAATTTCCTCCGGCGTGACCGGAAGGTAAGGCGACATCGAAGGTGTATGAATGGCGCCGGTGACGGCGCAGGTGATAATCACTTTCTTAGAAGCAGCCATGTTCTAGCCCTTGTTGTAGACGTTTTGTGCGTTCTTGTGTTCGCGCAGAGCCTTGAGGCGCTGGTCACGCCAGGCTCCCCGCGCAGCGATCTGGTCCAATGAAGGTGAAGGACCCCAGCTCGCGACAACCTTCGCCGTATTGCACTCATCCCAGACCTCGGGTGGTGGGGGATCGGCTGCGATCCGGCGAAATGTGGGGCCGTAGCGGGCCAGATAATCGGGGATGCCACCGGGGGCATTCAGCTCGATTGTGGCCAGGGGGCCTAGGAACGACCAGCGTAGGCCAAGACCTTCCGTCACCGTCTTGTCGAGATCCTGCGCGCTGACCACGCCATCCTCCACGAGGCGTAGAGCTTCCGTGAGTAGAGCCGCTTGCAGGCGGTTGAGGACGAAGCCTTCGACTTCGCGGTTGATCACGATGGGTGCCTGCCCAACGCTGTCGTAGATCCTGCGGGCTTCCGAGACGACAGCCGGGCTGGTCCACGGCGCGCCGCAAATCTCCACGAGCGGCGCAAGGTGAGGAGGATTGAGCGGATGGGCCACAAGGCAGCGCTCCCGGTGCCTGAGGTCTTCCGTGAAACGCGATGCTGCAATGGCGGAGCTGGAGGAAGCCAGAATGGTCTCCGGCCGGGCCAGGGCATCCAGCTCCCGGAAAAGCGATTGCTTCATCTCGACGTTCTCGGGCCCGCACTCCTGCACGAGCTGAGCATCCGAGACGGCTTCCGCCATGGAGAGGGTAAACCGGATCCTGGCGAACTGGCTCTCACCGCTTCCGTCTTCGGACGCGAACATGCTTGGGAGGCAGGTTCTCGCTTCGGAAAGGCGCTTCTCATCGACATCCATCAAATGCACGGACCAACCGGACCGAGCAAATACGACAGACCATGAACGGCCAATCAACCCAGCTCCGATGATTGCGACTTCCGGCATGAGTACCTTTCCGCCAATGGCGTGCTCTGTAGAATACGGCAACCTTGTGATATAGAAATAGGACAAAGCTTGCCGTGATCTGTGATCACGGTTACAGTTATAGACGCCTTTACAACGTTGTCGAGCACTTTTGGATTGAGCTATGGAATTCGCCATCAAGCAGATAGGCCATCTGGAACGCGTGACGCTCGGTGAGCGGATCTACTTGGAACTGCGCGACCTGTTGATGTCGGGCAAGCTCCTGCCGAACGAGAAACTGTCTTTGCGATCTGTCGCGGAAGCACTTGGCGTATCGATGATGCCGGTGCGTGAAGCTGTCGCACGTCTCGTTGCGGAAGGGGCTTTGAACGTCCTCCCAAACCGCGCCGTCAGCGTTCCTCTCATGACGCAATCGAAGCTGATCGAGCTGATGAATGTCCGCGTCGAGATCGAGGGTTATGCGATCGAGCAGGCCGCGCTGCACCGGACCAAAAGGGACGTCGATCTGATCCGACAGCTCGACGAGCAATTCCGTCAGGCCGTCAAAGGCTCTGAGCCTGATGCCGTGAACGCCCTGCGGATCAACAAGGAGCTGCATTTCGCGATTTACGCTGCAAGCGGTTCCCCGGTTCTTATGTCGATTGTTGAAGGCTTGTGGCTCAAGGTCGGGCCGGTCATCAACCTCGATCTGCGCGCGTCGCAGCGTCTAGCGACAGGCGGGGCCGAAAAGCATCACGCCCGCATGGTCAAGGCTATCGTGAATCAGCAAGGCCCCGCTGCTCGCGAGGCCCTTACCGCCGATATCAAGAGTTCTTCCGAGTTCATCATCGCAACAGGAAAGCTGCCGAACTAAAGGTTCGGCAGATCCTTTCCGTCAGCTCAAGGCCTGAAGATCCCCATCAACGCTGATGATCTGGCCCGATGTGGTCTTGAACCGGAGCGATGAGAGACAAAGAATGGCGTCGGCGATTTGACGTGGCTCGATCATTTCCTTGATCGATGCCTGTGCAAGCGCGATCGTCTTCATCTCATCCAAGGTGATGCCTTTCGCAGCAGCCTTGTGCGAGAGAACGGCATCCTGCCTTGCGCCCGCGACAATTCCGGGAAGAACCGCATTTACACGGATGCCGAACTGGCCCAGTTCCATGGACAATGATTTGGTGAAGCCGATCACAGCCCATTTCGACGCGGCATAGGGCGTGCGAAACTGGAAGCCGAATTTGCCGGCAGCCGAAGAGACATTAATGATGCTGGGATTTTTGCTTTCCAGAAGATGAGGGACGGCCGCTCTCACGCAATTGAACTGGCCGGTGGTGTTGACGGCCAGCGTCTTGTCCCAATCCTCGGGACGGATTTCATCGACACGCCCCGTCGGGCCTGCAATGCCGGCATTGTTTACGAGACAGTCGATTCCTCCGAGGCTTGCGCGGGCTTCGGAGAACAGGAACGAGACGGCCTCCCTGTCGGAAACATCGCAAACGGATCCTGACAGGTTGGCGTATTGCCCGACAGCCTCGGCAATCCGTCCTTCCTCGACATCACAGATATGAACCCGTGCGCCTTCTTCCAGAAAAGCTTTGACGATTTCAAGCCCGATGCCGCCGGCTCCCGCTGTGACGACGACCTGAAGGTTCTTCAATCCAAGATCCATATGCGTCTTCCGTGTTATCGATTCAGGCGAATGTCGCGCTGACGGATTGTGGTTCCTCGGGCTCTTGCCGAAGGGTGTCGCCAGGGTAATGGCAGGCCACCCAGCGCGAAGGCTTGATCTCGCGCCATTGCGGAATATCGAGACTGCAGCGAGGTTGCGCCTTGGGGCATCGCGTATGGAAACGGCACCCGGATGGCGGGGTGATCGGGCTTGGAATGTCGCCTTGAAGAACGATCCGGTTCTTGTGGCGAAGGTTCGACGGCATCGGCTCCGGTTCCGACAGCATCAGTGCTTGGGAATAGGGATGCTGCGGATCGGAGCGGATCGCGTCGGCCGGTCCCATTTCCATCAATTGGCCAAGATACATCACCGCGATGTCGTCGCTTACATGGGACGCGACGGAGAGGTCGTGGGTGATGAAAATGTAGGTGAGACCGAGATCGCGCTGAAGTTCGGCAAAGAGATTGAGGATGCCCGCCTGAATGGATACGTCCAGAGCAGCCACGACCTCGTCGCAGACAAGCACCTTCGGCTGCGTCGTCAACGCGCGGGCGATGTTCACGCGCTGCTTTTGTCCGCCGGATAGCTCATGCGGGTAACGGCCGTGCAAGGTGGGGCCGATGCCTACTCGCTCAAGGAGTTCGCGCACCCGCTTGTCCCGCTCTGCGCCCGAGAGCGTTCCAATGATATCCAGCGGTTCACGGACACTGGCATGGATGGTCATCCGCGGGTTGAGGGCCGCATGGGGGTCCTGAAAAATGATCTGGTAATTCCTGCGATGAGCCCGAAGCGCGCTGGACCTGAGCTTGAACGGGTCTAGATGCTCGTGAAGAAGCGTCCCGCCGGTAGGTTTGGTCAGGCAGACCAGAACGCGCCCAAGGGTTGACTTGCCCGAACCGGATTCACCGATAATGCCAAGCGTACGCGATGGATTGACCGTGAAGCTGACACCATCAACCGCCTTGACCGTCTGGCCACGCTGACGAGTGGGAAAATGGACCTTCAGATCCTTTGCGGTAATCAAGGGTGTAGCATTCATGTCATGACCCCCGAAAGAATGAACTCATCGTGGCGGCAGCAGGCAACGCTGCGATTGCTCTCGGCGCTCTCCAGCACCTGCTTCGTCGCGCAGCGTGGCTGTGCATGCGAACAGCGAGGCTGAAAGCGGCACCCTTCCGGCATCTCGTAGGCCGAAGGAACACGACCGGGAATGGAAGGCAGCACCGACTTGCGCGGGCTTAAAGACGGGATCGAACGCAGAAGTCCGGAACTGTAGGGATGATAAGGGCGCATCAGGAACGGATCGACCGGGCTGTCCTCGACGACCTGGCCGGCATACATGGTCAGCATCCGTTGGCAGCTTTCCGCGACGACGCCGATGTCGTGCGTGATGAAGAGCAAGGCCGTGCCGATCTGCTCGCTGAGTTCCACGAGCAGCTTGATGATTTGCGCCTGAACGGTCACGTCGAGCGCGGTCGTCGGCTCATCCGCGATGATGAGGCGCGGTTCGCAGACCAGGGCGATAGCAATCATCGCTCTCTGTCTCATGCCGCCCGACAGCTGATGCGGATAATCGTCGTAGCGTTGACGGGGAGCCGGGATGCCAACGCGGGCAAGAGCTTCGATCGCGCGTTCCTTAGCCTCCCGTCTGCTGACCGGGAAATGGGCGCGAAGCGTTTCGCTGATCTGCTCGCCGACCGTAAAGACCGGATCGAGCGTCGTCATCGGCTCCTGAAAGATCATGCTGATCTGTCGCCCGCGCACCTGCCGCAAGCCCGAGGGCGACAAGCCGAGCAGGTTCTGCCCATCGAACAGAATCTCGCCGGACAGGTGCCGGAAGGCGTTCGGAATGAGCCCCAGGATCGCAAGCCCGGTCACCGATTTCCCGCATCCGCTCTCACCGACAATTCCCACGCGCTCGCCAGGCCGGATAGAGAACGAGATGTCCTTCAGGATCTGCCCGGATTTTCCGTCCCGCGACAGAGCGGCGGAAAAGTTGCGCATTTCCAAAAGCGAGACTGGCTGGTTTGGGAACGCTGCCAACGGCGTCTCCTTTGTTCGTGACGAGAAAGAGGGGCGTTTGAATGCGACGACATTCATGGTCACCTCTGCCTTAGGGCCGGATCGAATGCGATGCGAAGAGACTCGCCCAATGTGTTGAAGGCGAGCGCGGTCACGAGAATGGCGAGGCCAGGCGGATACATCTGCTCGGGAGCGACTTCCATGTAGGTGTAGCCCCGTGCCAGCATGGCGCCCCAACTTGGGGTCGGAGCCTGGACGCCCAATCCCAGAAAGCTCAGGCTCGCTTCCGCGAGGAGAGCGGCGGCAAGAAGAAGCGTGATCTGAACGATGAGCGGCTGAACCGCGTTCGGCAGAACATGCCGCCATAGAATGCGCGCAGGCGAGGCGCCGAAGCAGCGCGCCGCATCCACATAAAGCTCATGCCGGATCACCAGCGTCTTCGCTCGCGCCAATCGGGCAAGGCTCGGCGAGAAGACGATGCCGACCGCGATCATGGCATTGGTCAATCCGATGCCGAGAGCGCCGGTGACGCCGATGGCGAGGACGATACCGGGAAACGACAGCAGCGCGTCGATCAGGCGGCTGATGCCCTCATCGAGCCACCCACCGAAGAAGCCCGCAGCAAGGCCGATCGGAATGCCGATCAGGGCTGCGATCGAAACGGCCAGAAAGCTTGCATAGAGACTCGCTCCCGTTCCGTAGATGAGGCGGCTGAGAACATCACGGCCAAGATCGTCCGTGCCGAGAAGGTTTTGCCCATTCGCCTCCATCAGGACATTTGCGAGATCCTGCTGGGTCGGTGAATAGGGAGCGATCAAAGGCGCGGAGGCGCCGATGACGACCATGAGAACCAGGAAACCCAGGCTGAGCGTCCCGCGTGTATCGAGCGGCCATTGCCGGCGCTCTGCACGAATAGGCTTGGAGGAAATGACGGAGGCTGTCATCGCGCAATCCTCGGGTCAAAGAGAGGGTAGAGAATGTCGATGATGAGGTTGCCAAGAATCACCATGATCACCATGGCAAAGATGACGCCCTGAACGACCGGGAAGTCCTTGGCGATGGCCGAGCGGACAATGAGGCTTCCCATGCCCGGGATCGCGAAGATCGCTTCGATGACGACGGTCGCGCCCAGGAGGCGATTGAACAGAAGGCCGATCACCGTGAGTAGCGTGGTGCTGACATTCTTGAGAGCGTGCCGCCAAAGTATGGCCGAGGGAGACAACCCCTTCGCATAAAGAGCGCGTACGTGCTGCGACGACAGGATTTCGAGCAGGGCGCTCCGCAGCTGACGGACGATTTCGGCAACACCGCCCGCTGCGAGTGCGACAGCCGGCAGGAACGCATGCCAGAGGGCCTGCGCGGGATCGCTGGAGAACGAGACTGCGCCTGTCGCGGGAAAGATGTTGTGCTGAAGGGCAAAGAAATTGATGAGGATCATGCCTAGCCAGAAGTTCGGCAGGGCGATGCCGAGCGACGCGATGGCCGTGATCGTGGAATCGAGCCAGCCGCCGCGATAGGTAGCGGACAGCATGCCGAGCGGTACTCCGATCAGCAGGGACAAAACCATGGCGCAGGCGATCACAAGGAGCGTCGGCGGCAAGTTCTGCAGGATCAGCGAAGTCACTTCCTCGCCTGACATCAGCGAACGGGCCAGATCGCCGTGAGCGGCATTCGCGAGCCAGCGTGCATATTGCACGAGGATCGGCTGATCCAGGCCATAAATGGCCCGGATCTGCTCGATTTGTGCTGCCGTCGCGTTCTCGCCTGCAAGGGTGATCGCCGGATCGCCGGGCACCAGCTGAAGCAGCAGGAACACGACGAGCGTGGCCATAATGACGACGGGCAGGATTTGCAGGGCCCGTCGTCCACTTGCGCGGAGAGCGTCGCGATTCATCATGACGCAACCGAAACGTCTTCGAACTTCGGCCAGCCGAGGAGGTTCGGCTTGTAGTCTTTCACATCTTTCGTGGCCGCGTCGATTTCCGGCTCGAAGACGATGGGGCAGAACCATGCACTTTCGGCAACGAGGCGCTGTACCTTGAACAAAGCTTCCTTGCGTTTGGCGGGATCGAGCGTGGTTCGTGCGGCCACAAGCGCTTCCGACAGACCCGGATAATCCTGAAGCTGTGCTGGATTGAAGAAGCCGGTGGCCGAGGTCAGCAGGTTGTAGGTCATGATCGGGTCGGGACGTCCTGTCCAAGCCGAGATCATCGCCTCGCCGCGCTTCTCCGGTCCGAGATAGAGCGTACTCGCATCCGCGATGGCATGACGGCTGACCTTGAGGCGGATGCCGACCTTAGACAGTTGCTCGATGAGGATTTCCTGGCGCTGCTGGGAGTACTGATCGTTCCAGCCGATGGTCGGAATATCGATGCCGTTCTCGTGTCCGGCCTCTTTCAACAGGGCGCGCGCCTTCTCGGGGTCGTATTTGAAGAAGCCCTCGAGGGACGCATCATAGGCCCAGTGCGCCTTAGGGATGGCCGATTGAGCGATCTCTCCAAGACCGAGCATGGTGGCCTTGTTGAAAGATTCGCGGTCGATGGCATAACAGACGGCCCTGCGAATGCGCGCATCGTTGAAGGGCGGCCGGGAATTGTTGAAATAGATCAGGTGAAAATAAAGTGTCGGGCCCATCACGGCCTCGACATTCTTCGCCCTGTCGATCACGGGCTTTTGCTGCGGGGACAGCTTGTAGACGAAATCATTCTGTCCGGCGACGACAGACCTGAGGCCTGTGTTCAATTCGGGAATGATGACAAACTCGATCTTGTCCACCTTCGGATTGTTGGGGCGCCAGAATTTGTCATTCCGCTTCATGACGATGCTGGCATTGTCCGACCAGCTGACGAAGCTCCAGGGACCCGCGCCGACCGGGTTACGGACAAGCTTGTCGCCCAGCTCCTTCGCGGCTTTCGGTGAAACCATCATGCCCGCGCGGCTCGTGAGAGCCAGGGGGAGGGCCGCGTCCGGTTGCTTCAAGCGTAGGATGACCTGATCGGCGCCTTTTACCTCAACCGAGTCGACGGAGCTCAGGTCCGATTTGATCGTCGAGCGCGGATCGGTCCGAGCGCGCTCGATATTGAAGCGCACGGCCTCGGCATCCAGCGGAGCGCCGTCATGGAAGACAAGACCAGGGCGAAGCTTCAGAACGAGTGTTTGCGGATCGGGATAGCCCCACGACTCGGCCAGGCCGGGTTTCGGCTCCAGGCTGGCGAACTCGAAGTCGAGCAGGGTCGCATAAACCGCCCACAGAACCGGTGTGTCGTCGCCTGCAAGCCCCGTCATAGGGTCAAGGCTCGAGGGGTTGGCGCGGGTGGAGACCTTGAGGGTTCCCGACGCGGTCTGCGCCTGGAGATCGAAGGGGGCGAGCCCGGCCAGGACAGCGCCGCCGCCCAAAAGGGCCATCAGATCACGTCGGTTCATTCCAGCCTTCATGTGTTTCCTCCCGGCTTTCCAAAATTGAAAATCACGTCTATGCGTGATCTGTGATCACACTATATGGTGGTCTTGTCGGACACAAGTAGCCAAACGGCACTTGACCAAACTGTAATCTGTGATCACAAATAGTCAAGCGTGCCGGTGAGGTGAAGATCTGTCGTTGATCTGCTGCCGTGCATTTAAGTTTTCGTGATGGTGGAGGAGCGCATGAGTTCGCCCGAATTTCCTGCAATACCGTTACTGATTGACGGCGAGTGGAGAGCAGGCTCCGCCTATGAATGGCGAGATGTCATCAATCCGGCGACCGAGCAAACCATTGCTTCGTTGGCGGTGGCGACGGATGCCGATCTCGATGATGCCTTATCCGCCGCGGCGAAAGCATTCGAGAAGTGGCGCGACGTTGCGCCTTTCGAGCGCTCGAAAATCCTGCGCAGCGCCGCCGCCCTCATACGGGATCGCGCATCTGATATTGCCTCGCAGCTCAGTGCCGAACAGGGCAAGCCTGTCGCGCAGGCTCATCTCGAGATGCTGACCTGCGCGGATATTTTCGAGTGGAATGCGGAAGAAAGTCTGCGCGCTTACGGGCGGCTCATCGCACCCAGGCAAAGCGGTATGGTCCAGAAGGTCATCTTCGAGCCGATCGGGCCGGTCGCAGCCTTCTCCCCATGGAACTTCCCCGGTTCGCAGGCCGCTCGCAAGATCGGTGCCGCGCTCGYCGCAGGATGTTCGCTCATCCTGAAGCCACCGGAGGAGGCACCTCGCGCCGCCATCGGTCTTGCACAGGCCCTGATGGATGCCGGGCTTCCCCCCGGTGTGCTCAATCTTGTATTCGGCACGCCCGCTCACATTTCCGAGAGGCTGATCGAGTCCCCTATCATTCGCAAGATCTCTTTCACCGGCTCTGTGCCTGTCGGAAAGCATCTTGCGAGCCTTGCCGCACAGCAGATGAAGCCGTCGACAATGGAATTGGGCGGTCATTCCCCGGTTCTCGTGTTCGATGATGTGGACCCGGCTTCCATCGCGACCAAGCTTGCGGCCAACAAGTTTCGCAATGCAGGCCAGATCTGCATCTCGCCTACGCGGGTGATGTTGCACGATGCAATCTATGAGCCGTTCGTCGAAAGCTTCGCGAAAGCCGCGCGAAACATCAAAGTGGGTGACGGCGCGGATTCCGGCACCGAAATGGGCCCGTTGGCCAACCGCCGCAGGCTCGAGGCCGTATCGTCTCTCGTTGATGAAGCGGTTGCGAAAGGCGCGACAGCCGTGACAGGCGGCAGGCGCATCGGCAATCGGGGGTTCTTCTACGAACCGACGGTTCTCGCCGATATCCCCGAGGATGCGCGCATCCTGCATGAAGAGCCGTTCGGACCCATCGTCCTCATGTCGCGATTCAGCGATCTCGAAGAGGGCGTCTCGAATGCGAATTCTACGCGGTTCGGCCTTGCGTCCTATGCCTTCACCTCGAACACGAAAATTTCCGACTACCTCGAGCGACATCTCGATTCGGGCATGGTGTCGATCAATGGCGGCGTTCTGGGCCTGACTGAGACTCCGTTCGGCGGTATCAAGGAAAGCGGCTATGGCCGAGAGGGCGGCTTGGAAGGACTCAGTCCCTATCTGGTGCCTAAATTCATCGCTCATGCTCCGCTCTGAAGGGATCGGCGATGTCCGGGTGATGGATGGCTTTAAGCTTCCATCGCCCGATGCCGCCGACATGACCGCCTCATGACAAAGTTTGACTATATCGTCGTCGGAGCAGGATCCGCAGGATGCGTTCTGGCCAATCGGCTGACGGACAATCCCGATACGCGGGTTCTCGTGCTGGAGGCGGGAGGGCGCGACAACAGCATCTGGATGCCRATCCCGGCAGGCTTTTCCAAGCTCATCGCCCATCGCCGTTACAACTGGTGTTTTCAAGCGGAACCGGATCCGGGGCTTAACGGTCGAGCGCTTGCCATTCCGCGCGGCAAGACGCTCGGTGGGTCAAGCTCGATCAACGGCATGCTTTATGTGCGTGGGCAGCCACTCGACTACAACACATGGAGTCAGCTCGGCAATCGCGGCTGGTCGTATGAGGCGGTTCTTCCTTACTTCAAAAAGGCTGAGACCTTCGAACGCGGTCCTAACGAGGCGCGTGGCGGCGATGGTCCGCTCCATGTGAGCGACCTCAAAGAGAGAAGGCCGATCCTTGAGGCGTTTCTCAATGCGGCCAACGCTGAAGGGTTTCCTCGCAACCCTGACTATAACAGCGGCAACCAGGAAGGCTTCGGCTTCTATCAGGTCACGCAAAGCAAGGGGCGCCGATCATCGGCGGCGACGGCTTATTTGCGACCTGCGATGAAACGACCCAACCTCAAGGTCGAGACCGGCGCTCATGTGCTGCGTCTTCTCTTCGATGAGCGCCGCTGCATCGGCGTCGAGTACGAGCAGGGAGGCTTGAAGCACCAGGCTTATGTCGAATGCGAGGTGCTTCTGGCCGCAGGAGCCGTCCAGTCGCCGCAGATCCTCGAGCTCTCGGGCATCGGCCAGCCGGAGCGCTTGAAAGCCCTTGGCATTCCCGTCTTTCATACTCTTCCTGGGGTGGGCGAAAACTACCGCGATCACTACGCTCCGAGAATGCGCTGGCGCGTCAAGTTGCCGGTCACGTTGAACGAGCGCACGCGCGGCATGCGTCTTGTGTGGGAAGTATTGCGCTATGCCGCAACCCGCCAGGGCGCTCTCTCGCTCGCGCCCGGCCTTGTCCATGGTTTCATCAAGACCCGGCCGGATTTGTCGGAGCCCGATGTCCAGTACTTCTTCGCCGATGCCAGTTACGGCAATGCCGCCAACCGCAAGCTGGAGCGGGAGCCAGGCATGCCCCTGTCCGCCTATCAGCAGCGCCCGGAATCGCAAGGGTCCATTCATATCAGGTCGAATGACCCGCGCATGGCTCCGTCTATCGTCACCAATTTTCTCAGCGACCCGCGCGATCGGGAGTGCATCGTCGAAGGCCTCAAGATCGCACGGCGGATCGTAGAGAATTCAGCGCTGGATGCCTTCCGGGCTTTCGAGCTGAAGCCCGGTCCAGCGACGCAGTCGGATGAGGATTGGCTGGAATTCGCCAAGAATGACGGGGTGACATCCTTTCATCCCATCGGCACCTGCAAGATGGGCAGCGATCCCATGGCTGTTGTCGATGAGCGCTTGCGCGTTCATGGCCTCACGGGCCTGCGGGTCATTGATGCATCCATCATGCCGACCATGGTATCCGGCAATATCAATGCGGCGGTTCTGATGATCGGTGAAAGGGGAGCCGATCTCGTCAAGGAAGTCGCCAAGCGGCCCCGCATCGAAATCGCAACGCGCGAACAGACGCGAGAAACAAAACGGATCCTGACCGGACGGGCACGGGCATAAGTGCCGAGGAGGACAAGGTGGAAGCAACCGAGACATACGACTTCATTATCGTGGGCGCCGGATCGGCAGGCTGCGTGCTGGCCAATCGGCTCTCTGCCGATCCAGGAACGAAAGTTCTGCTGCTGGAGACGGGCGGGCCGGATCGCAACGTCTGGATTCATATTCCGGCCGGGTTCTACCGCAACATCTTCAATCCCGCCGTTGCCCGCGTCTTCGAGACGGAACCTGAGCCCGAGCTGAATGATCGCCGCATTGCCTGGCCGCGCGGCCGCGTCCTTGGGGGGACCAGCTCGATCAACGGGCTGATTTACGTTCGGGGGCAGAAGGAAGATTTCGATCTCTGGCGCCAGATGGGGAGTGTAGGATGGTCCTACAGCGACGTTCTTCCTTACTTTCGTCGCGCCGAAAATCAGCAGCATGGGTCAAACGAGTATCACGGTACCGGCGGCCCCTTGTGTGTCTCCGATCTCCGCGCTCCTCACGAACTCCATGATGCGTTTCTCGCCGGAGCGGTCGAAGCGGGTTTCAAGCGTAATCCCGATTTCAACGGAGCGACTCAGGAGGGAGCCGGCCCCTATCAATTGACGATCCGCAATCGCCGGCGATGCAGCGCTGCCGTTGCCTATCTGCGGCCGGCCATGAAACGTTCCAACCTGCGCGTCGAAACCCTGGCACATGTGCAGAAGCTGGTCTTCGAGGGACGTAGAGCCGTCGGTGTGGTGTTTACCCAAAACGGTCAAGTTCGCGAGGCGCGCGCTCGCCGGGATATTGTGCTTTCCGGCGGCGCGGTCAATTCACCGCAGCTTCTTCAGCTGTCCGGAATCGGTTCGCCCGATCTCCTATCCAGTCATGGCATCCCGGTTGTTCATCCGTTGAAAGGCGTCGGTGAAAATCTCCAGGACCATATCGGCATCAGAACCGTTTATCGGTGTGCCAACAGGAATACCCTCAACGACATCTCCGCCAGTTCGGCTCTGAAGCTTCTGACGGGCATGCGATACATACTCCAAGGCAAAGGAGCCTTGATGATGGGGGCGGGACCGGTAGGTCTCTTTGCAAAGACCCGGCCGGGGCTTGAAACGCCTGACGTGCAGTTTCACTTCCTGGCGGGAAGCTCCGACAAGGCCGGTGGCGCGATGCATGCTTATCCCGGCTGCACGCTTGTCACGAGCCCATGCCGTCCGGAGAGTCGTGGATGGATCAGGATCAAGTCGCCCAATCCGCAGGATGCTCCCGAGATTCAGGCTAACTATCTCTCCACGGATGAGGACCGCCGGGTTGCCATCGAGGGCGTGAAGCTCACGCGTAAGATCTTCGATACGCCCGCCATGAAGCGGGTGGTCGTCGAAGAGATGCTGCCTGGACCGAAGATCGAGTCGGACGACGATATCATGCAGTATATCCGTCGCGCCGCAGGCAGCAGTTTCCACCCGACGAGCACATGCACCATGGGCCAGCAGACCGGCAGCGTCGTCGACGAGCAGTTGCGGGTTCATGGCATCGGCGGCCTGCGCATCGCCGATGCCTCCATCATGCCGACGCTCGTCTCGGGCAATACCAATGCCGCAACGATCATGATTGGCGAGAAGGCGTCCGATCTCGTGCTCGGCAAAAACGCATTGGCATAATACGAAACCGAATGAGGTCAGCATGAACAAGGTTTTCAGCGACGCGGGTGCGGCGTTGTCGGGTGCGGTGAAGGACGGCATGACGATCATGGCCGGGGGCTTCGGCCTGTGCGGCATTCCCGAGACCCTGATCGAGGCCATTCGCGATTCGGGCGCCCGGGAGCTCACCTTCATCTCCAACAATGCCGGCGTCGACGGCATCGGGCTCGGCCGCCTGCTCGAGACCCGCCAGATC